>JAACDH010000457.1 GCA_009936995.1 Rhodobacterales bacterium | reverse complement strand
GTGGCGTTGGTTTCGGGGCGAGATGGACCACACGGGTGTCATCGAAGAGACTCTCGGCGGCTTCCTCGACCGATACGAGCGCGACACCTGGATGGCGGTGCGACGTATGGGGCTCGACGCCAACCAGATTCGGGCGGGCATTGCCCGAGTTCAAGGCCACGTGGGCAAGGCCTACGACTACGACTTCAACGCCGACGACGACGAGTACTACTGTACCGAGCTGGTGGTCGAGTACCTAGACGCAGCGCTTCCGGAAGAGGAGCGACCCAAGTTCGAGACCAAGCAGGTTCGGGTTCCAGGTCTAATCGACACGCACGTCATTGAACCCGTTGCCGTTCTCGAAGCCGATCATATGCGAGTGACCGCTGCAAATTCTGCGGCCAAAGAGCGCTACGCTGACCACCTAGAACACGCCCAGGTGGTCTAGCTTACATCGACGTGGTGACTTGCACGCCGTAGTGGTCGGAGTGGGCGCCGTCGATGACTTCTCCGCAGGTCTCGACATCTACCGTCTGGTCGAGGACGCGGCTGCTTTCAAATGGGCCTTCGAAGCCCTTGAAGAAGACGTGGTCGATGAGCTTGCCGGTGGCATCGCTGTCGACACTGGAGATGCCATTGTCTGGGCAGAACGTACACGACCCGTCGTCGTCGACGAAGGGAGCGACGTAGCCAGCATCCACGATCATGTCGTAGTGGTCGGCGAACTCGGGGTCGGCGTTTTTGGTCTCGGGTCCGGCGTTCAGGTCGCCGAGGAGGATGGTGCGGCCGGTCTTGCCATTACCCATGAACGCGACGATTTCTTCGAACTGGACCTTCTGCTCCTCTTCCCAGGACTGCGTTGGGTAGCTCTCGTCGCGGGGGTAGGGAATGGGCGTGAGGTCGGCGGTGAGGTGGGTGCAGTAGACGTCGACTTCGCCCTTGGGGTGGTCGACGACAGCGTGCAGCACCGAGCGACGGTTGGACGTGCTCTCGAAGACCAGCTCTTCGGTGTCGATGAGTGGGTAGACCGAGAGAATTCCGGTGCCGAAGGACGCGCCATAAGCGAACTCGACGCCACCTTCGGTGCACGCGGCGAGGACCTCTTCGGTGCTTGCGCCAACGTTGGCTTGCACGCAGCGGTTGCAGTCATCCTCTAAGGTGATGAAGTCTAAGGCGCAGTACGAGAACAAACAGTCGGGCAGCTCGTCGACGCAGGCGTCGGCGCAGTCTTCGTCCATGCAGGCGAGCAAGTCGCCGACGTCTTCGACGGCGCAAGAGGGCTCGGTGTGTACGATCTGCTGGGGAGCGGGGAAGTAGCTGTCGATGTAGCGCTCGGCCGTGCCGGCCTTCATGGCGGCCACGTGCTCGGTCGTCCACACCTCTTGGAGGCAGATGACGTCGGCTTCGACGGCGCCGACCGCGGCAGAAGCAGCATCGGCACGCTCGATGGCCCCGGGCACAAAACCAATCGCCAGGCCCACATTGTAGGTGACCACGGTGATGTTTCTCTTGTCGCCGCCGCAGCTAGCGAGGAGAAGAAGGGACAGCGCGAGCGTGGGCTTGTACATGGGCATCCTAAGGAACTATCTTTGTTGTAGACGGTCGTAGCCTATTTGCCACGCCCATGCCTACAGCTGCCGACCTAGAAACGCGCGTTACCCCGCGCACGGGGGAAGGGAATAACGTCGCGGATGTTCTACATACCGGTGAGCCACATCAACATGCGCTCGAAGCCGAGTCCAAAACCACCGTGTGGCGTGGTACCCCAGCGGCGAAGATCGAGGTACCAGTCCAGATGGGACGGATCCATGTCGCGGCGACTCATCTCGGATTCGAGATTCCCGAGGCGCTCTTCCCGTTGCGAACCGCCTAGCATCTCGCCCACACGCGGAACGAGCAGGTCGGTGGCGGCCATGGTCTTGCCATCGTCGTTTTGACGCATGTAGAAGGCTTTTTGCTCTGTGGGGTAGTCGGTGACGAACACCGGTCCCTTGAAGTGCTCTTCGGTGAGGTACTTCTCGTGTTCGGCCTGCAAAGACTCGCCCCAGCCAATAGGGAAGTCGAACTTCACGCCCGACGCGGCGAGAATCTCTTGCGCCTCTGTGTAGGTGATGCGCGCGAAGTCCTTGTTGATGGCGGTCTTGATTTCGGCCAAAGCGCCCTTGAGCATAAACTTGTCGAAGAAAGCGAAGTCTTCGGGACACTGCTCGATGGTGCCGTTGGCGACCGTCTGCACAAAGTCGGTGGCGAGGGCGATGACGTCGTCGAGATTGGCGAAGGCGATCTCGGGCTCGATCATCCAGAACTCGGCGGCGTGGCGGGGCGTGTTGCTGTTCTCGGCGCGGAAGGTAGGACCAAAGGTGTACACGTCGGTATGGGACTGCGCGAAGCACTCCACCTGAAGCTGTCCCGAAACGGTGAGGAAGGCGTCGTGGCCGAAGAAATCGTCGGTGCTGCCGTCGGTGGACAGCTGGAACAGCTCGCCCGCTCCCTCGGCGTCAGAGGACGTTATGATGGGCGTGTGAATCCACTGAAATCCGCGGTCTTGGAAGAACTTGTGGATCTGCCAGGACAAGGCGTTGCGGACGCGAATCACCGCTTGATGGGTGTTGGTGCGCGAGCGGAGGTGCGCGAGGGTACGCAGGTGCTCGAGGGAGATGCGTTTACTCTGCATTGGGTATTCGGGGGTGATGCCACCGACGATCTCTACGCTGTCGGCGACGACCTCGATGTCCTGCTTGCCACCCGGAGAAGCGACCCAGCTACCTTCGATGCGCACGGCCGTCCCCGTCCCCAGCTGCGGCTTCAGTTTGACCGCGTCTTCAGCCTTTAAGATGACCTGAATTGTGCTGGGCGTGGAGCCGTCCATGACGTGCACAAAACTGATGTTCTTGCTGAAGCGCGCCGTCTTGACCCAACCGGTGAGCACCACAGAATTGCCCACGCTTGCGTTGGTGATGAGTTCGCGGATTCGGATGCGGCGTTGTGTGCCATGGGCCATGAGGTCCTCCTATGCGGCTGCCCCTTATCGCGCTGGCTCGCCCGGCGCGATTGCTGCCCACCCCGCCCACACATCTGGGTCGAATTCTGGCAGGTCATGGCGATGTAGCAAGGTGTCCTGGCGGCTCAACATCCGGTGGTAGGCGTTGACGCGTCGATTGATTGGGCCGTAAAAGGAGAGGTGAAAGATGCGTGCGCCAGGGTTGGTCCGGACGGTATTGGGCTTGACCTGCTGCCGAACTCCATAGACATCGACGTCGCGATTGCTATCGGATCGCGCGAAGCCCGGCTCGGCCATGGTGCCCCCCTAGGGGAGGGGCGAGATGATCCGGGCGCCGTCGCAGCAGAGGTCGACCAAGTGCCCTCCCAAGGGAGGGCCACCATCGAGGAATGCAAAGACCACGGGGATGAAGCGGTCGGCGGCGTAACGTGGAACGGATCGGCGTTTCATAGTTCCGATTGAAACACAGGCCGGATGCGCTCGCTGAAAATGGTTAGGTCGTGATTATGAATGATCAACGCTATCTCCGCCAACTCAAGGCTGGACGGGACTTCGGGGTGGGCAATCCCGTGGCTACCAGCATGGACAACTTCATCTACCTTATCGGGGATACAGCCTCGCGGAAGTGCCTAATCGTCGACCCCGCCTGGGATGTGGCGGGTGTCCTAGCGGTCGCCGCTGCCGACGACATGGAGGTGGTAGGGGCGCTGGTGTCCCACTGGCATCCGGATCACGTCGGTGGCCCCCTGTTCGGGCATGACGTCGAGGGGCTGGCCAAGCTGCTAGAGGTTCACCCGGTTCCCATTCATGTGCACCGCGCTGACGCTGAATTTGTGCAGATGGTCACGGGTGTGTCGCGATCCGACCTCACGCTCCACGACTCCGGCGACGAGGTGATGGCCGGTGATGTGGTGGTCCAATGTCTGCATACGCCCGGGCACACGGCAGGCTCTATGTGCTTCAAGTGCGGCTCGGCGCTGGTGGCGGGCGACACCCTCTTTCTTCAGGGCTGCGGTCGGCTCGACCTCCCAGGATCCGACGTCGACGAGATGTGGCGCACCCTTACGGAGCGTCTAGCAACCCTGCCCGACAGCACCATTCTCTATCCAGGGCACGACTATGGTCAAGTTCCCCACGCGCCGATGGGCGATGTGCGCGCCACCAATGGTCATCTCAACGTGCCATCGATCGAACACTGGCGCACGATGATGGGTCGCTAGCTTGGACTTCCAGTGGATGGCGGCTTTGGCCTTGGTACCGGTCTTGGGTCTATTGGTCGAAGCGGGGTTGATCCGTCTTGGTTGGATGCCCTACTTCTTGGCCGGCTTCCCGTTGCTGCCCGAGGTGGTGCCTATTGAGGGGAT
>JAACDH010000456.1 GCA_009936995.1 Rhodobacterales bacterium | reverse complement strand
CCGGCGCCTTCCCGGATGAGATCTCCGAGGGGGCGAAGTTCTATACCGGCCGCGGTGGGGTCTCCTGCGCCCACCAGCAGCTGATTGACAATTCGACTGCATCGAGAGAGCTGTTCGCGTATGACTTGGACGTCGCGGGTGGTTTCTTCGTCTTGATAGCGGCGACCGATTCGTCGTAAACGTAGCCCAATGGTGGACAACGGTGTGTTTAGCTCGTGGGCGGCGCCTGCGGCAAGAGTTCCGACCGAACGCAGACGATCGATGCGAGACGTGCGATTCTGGGCTTCGAGCAGTAGCCGCTTTCGGCTGCGTAGACTTCGGGCGAGGCCAACAATGAATGTGGTAATCGACACCAGAGTGATGGTGAAGGCTGAGAAATGTCCTAGTTGGAGCAATCGGAACTGGCTCAAGCTGTGGCGGTCGTAGTGTAGAGGAAGGTGAAAGAGAAACAGCGCGCCGTAGCAGACGAGCACGATGAACGACAGCACGGCGGCCCGTTTGGGGGCCAACATGACGGCACCCATGGCCACATGAACTAGGTAGAGTGCGGTAAATGGGTTGTTTTGACCGCCCGCGAGCACGAAGAATCCGGTGAGGGCGATAACGTCGATGGTCAGCTGTCCCAGGAGCTTTACTTCGCTGATGTTCTCTTCTTGGGCGGCTAACATCTGAATAGCGTAGGCGTTGGATAGCGTCAGTCCGGCGATGACAACGCCGAGAAATGGGAGCACCAACGCCGGTTGATCGAGCAACGCGAAAGCGAAACTTAACGTGATAATCTGGGCGATAATGGCGACCCAGCGCAGCCGGACCAGCCAAGTGAGCCACATGGAGCCTTCATCGTCGGTGCGAGGCCCCCACGAAGAGTTGCGAAGAGCGCGGCGGAGTTTGGTTGCCATGGTCGCGGAGTTTACACCTGTTTGATGGCTCGAGTGGTGATGTCGATCAACGCGTCGACTTGGTCGAGGGTAAACGAAAGCGGCGGGTTGATGACCACGGTGTTGCCCAGGGGACGTAGGATGGCCCCCAGAGGGCGCGCAGCCATGGCGACTGCGTGGCCCGCGTAGGCGCCGGGAGCGGGCGGTGCACCGTCAGGACCCGCGAGATCGATACCGATCATCAGCCCGGTCTGCCGGACCGCGCGTACGCTGTCGAGGGCTGCGACTTGGTGCAGGCCTTGGGTGAACTCGTCGGCAATGTCGCTGGCGTGGGCCAGGGAGTTGTTGCGATCAAAGAGATCGAGTGAGGCCATCGCTGCGGCGCAGGCCAGAGGATTGCCGGTGAAGGTGTGGCCGTGGAAGAACTGTTTGTACGCTTCGGGCTCGGCGAGGAAGGCCTCGTAAACTTTCTCGGTGGTCAGGGTCGCGGCGAGCGGCAAGTAGCCGCCGGCGATGCCTTTGGCCATGCACATGAAGTCGGGCGTAAAATCTGCTTGTTCGACGGCAAATAGGGTCCCGGTGCGACCGAAACCCGTGGCCACTTCGTCGACGGCGACCAACACGCCGAGCGCTCGGGCTCGTTCGAGAAGGGTCTTGAGGAAATACGGGCTGTGCATCTTCATGCCAGCGGCGCCCTGAACCAGCGGTTCGACGATGAGGCAGGCCAGGGTGTCGGCTTGGGCTTCGAGCAGGGTGAGCGCGCGCTCTAGGCAGGCGGCTTCTTCTTCGCCGCCGGATTGTACGGGAGCAGGCAGCGCGAGACCCTCGAACAGGAGTGGGCGATAGACCTGATGGAATAGGTCAATGGAACCTACGGAAACCGCTCCGATCGTGTCGCCGTGGTACGCGTCGCGAAGGGAGGCGAACTGGGTGCGTTTGGTTTGACCGATCTGCTGCTGGTATTGAAAGGCCATCTTGAGGGCGACTTCGGTGGACGTAGAGCCATTGTCGGAGAAAAACACCCGTTGTAGGCCGTCGGGTGCCAACTCGACCAACCGGGTGGCCAACAGAATTGCCGGCGGGTGGGACAAGCCCAACAGGGTGCTGTGGGCGACCTTGTCGAGTTGATCGCGGATGGCCTGGTCGATCTCGGGGACCCGGTGTCCGTGCACGTTGGTCCACAGGGACGACACCGCATCCAAGTACCGATTACCCTGGACATCGATGAGGTAGTTGCCCTCTGCCCGCTCGATGATCAGTGGCTTGTTTCTCATCCAGTCGCGTTGCTGTGTGAACGGATGCCAGAGGTGCCGGTGGTCGAGTTCGGTGAGCGTGGCCATCAGCCGATCCTGGTAAGGGTAAGGTCGAGTGCGCCAGTTAGCCCATCAGCGGGTGAGATGCGCGCCTGAAGGTGCCGGTGGAGGAGCACCCCCATGACGGTGCTAAAGCGGGCTTCCCCAATAATGTTTAGCGTGGGGCCCCCGTGGCCCATTCGAATCCGGCCTTCGCTGGCAAGGGCCGCGCAGGCGCCGATTTCGTCCTGAAAGAGCTCGACCAAACGGGTATGTGCTTGGATGTCGAGGTCGAGGGCTGCCGGCAACAGACGGGCCCACGGCCGGGTCAGGTCGGCGTCGGGCCACTCGTCGTGTTCGGCGATGGCTCCGAGGGGCAGGCGCATCGCCAGCATCCGGTGGGGCATGCTACGCATCAGGTCGGGCTCGGAGCACCAGAGCAACTGACCGTCCATGCCCAGCCGCAGGGTGACCGTCTGGTTCAGGCGGTTCCTCTCGCGCCTCCATTCGCTCTCGCGGCCCTCTGCTTCGAGGCCCAGCTCGATGAGCCGCGCTTCAAGCGTTGCGACGTCGAACTCATCGAAAGATAGCACGGTATATCGCCAGGTTTCGGCCCGCTCGTCTAGGAGGCTGTTGCCGCTGCGTTTGATTTGGGTCCGCCAGGTCCATCTGGCGCCGGGCACCCACCGCCATCCAAGGGTTACCGGATATTGGAGCAGGACTTGGCTGCTGCGGCCCTTTGGGCAGCCCACCATGCCCGCGCAGGCGGTGGCCACGATGAAATCTCGACGGTTCCAGTGCCGCACGGCGCCTCCGGAGGAGGTTTATGCGACTTTAGTCTTGGGGACCAGGGCTGCGGTGACCTCTTCGTAGCCGGCGTTGAGCTCGTCGATCACCTTGAGCAGCATTGAGGGGGTGACGCCCAGCATTTTGATCGCTCGTTCGTCCAGGTTGGGGACGAGTTGTTCGCCATTGCTGCCGAACGATAGACCACTGACGATAATATCGGCGAGATGGACCACGCAGGCGATCTTCACCTGGGTTGGGGCCTCCATGGGGCGATGGTGAAAACCTACCCCAATCTGGTGTCCTTTTGGAACCTTCCAGCGTGCCAACAGCTCGGCGCCAATGTCGGCGTGATCGGTGCCGAGGATACGGCGCTCTGCATGGTGAAGCAGTTCCCCCGAGTTCTGGGTCTGTATCAGCAGATTACGAGCGATCTTGGGCTCCTGGGTGCAGATCAACAGGCTGCCGATATCGTGCAGTAGTCCGGCGACAAAGAGTGATTCTGTGGACAGTCCCAGGTGGTGTTTCCCGAGGATTTGGGCGCAGAGTCCCGTGGCGACGCTGTGTCGCCAGAACAACTCCATATTGAGTAAATGCTCGGGCATGAACCTGAACATGCGGACGACCGTGGAGGCGAGCGCGAGTTCGCGCATACGCGCAAATCCCAGGCGAGAGATCGCCTGGTTGATGGTGTGGATGCTTCGACCGCCGTACACCGCCGAGTTGGCGAGTCGGAGCAGCTGGATGGTGAGCGCGGGGTCAGTTCCCACGGCTTTGGCCACTTGGCTAACGGATGAGGTGGGCTGCTCAAGCAGCTTTGAGAGCTGGGTATAGGCGGACGGCAGGCTGGCTATCTTTGGATTGTCTCCGATGAGCAGCTTGGCCAGTAGCGCTGAGGATTTGCTCATTTAGGGGGCTTCCGATCTTGTCCGAGTTTTTGTCGGATGACTTCTTCCATTAACGTACGCACGAACGGCACAGCGTCATCGAGGTGTTTGAACCGGGATTTGACCTGCGTGATTATGCGCTGTGAATCGTCCTCTTTGATTTTTTGAGCCATTATTTTAGTCTCTGGATTATTAAAATAATCGGATCGTGTGGTCTGAACTCAAGAGGAGTTGGGAGAATCCATCGCGGCGATAATCTGATCGATGTCGGCCTCTGTGTGTTCTGCGGATACGGTGAACCGAATGCGCTCTTGGCCTATGGGGACGGTTGGATATCGGATGCCCGGCGCAAGAATACCCTGTTGGAGCAATCGCTGGGAGAGGTCCATTGCACTTGGGCCGACCACCACGGGAATGATGTGGTGCTGGCCGAGCACGGACCAACCGTTGGTGTGCAGTCCGTCCCGCAGGCGAGTGGCGTTTAGGGAGAGTTTTTCGCGGAGCGCATCGGTGGCGGCGTGTACCCCCGCCAGCGCCATGGCGGCGATAGGGTCGGGTAGCGCGGTGGTGTAGATAAAGCTGCGACCGGCGTTGATCAGCAACTCTTTCAGGTCCTGAGATCCCACTACGAAGGCGCCGCTGGCCCCGTACGCCTTTCCGAAGGTGCCGATTAGGATGTCGGGCTGAACCCCTTGGGCGGCGGCCACACCAGTGCCGTTGGGGCCTAGACAGCCCACCGCGTGGGCTTCGTCGACGGCGAGCCATGGCGTCTTTGGATAGTCGGCGAAGACCGGAGTATCGCCGTCCATGCTGAACAGGCCTTCGACAGCGACCAGGCGGGCCCCCTGAGGTATCTGGTGGGGTTCGGCGTGAGGTACCACCTGTCGGTGGGCTTTGGACAGTCGAATCCCGTCGATGATGGACGCGTGGTTCAGGGCGTCGGAGACCAGTAAATCACCGGCCTCGCAGACCGTACTGAAGACCGCAAGGTTGGCCGAGTAGCCCGACGGAAAGAGCAAGGCAGGGCGGCCGAAGAGCTCCTCAAGGTGCATCTCGAGGGCTTGGTGGATGGGCCGGGACCCGCTGATGAGCCGCGATCCACCTGCTCCGCCGCCCTGGGCTGCATGGCGAACGGTTGGGGCCCAGGCGAGGCCCAAGTAGTCGTTGCTGCACGCGAGAAGAACATCTTGGCCGTCAACCACACCGGTGACCGGTCCCGTTGGGGTGACGGTTCGCAGAACGCGTGTGCGCCCGACGGATTGGATGGCGTCGAGTCGACGACGCCAGGGCTGGGTGCGGCTCACGAGTGGGATGGCACCGGTGTTGGCCCTGGACTCTTGCGGCTGCTGGTGACTGGTTCGAAGGTGCCATTGAGGTAGATGGCGCCGCCCGATTTGGCGTGGTTCACCACGGTGATGAACTGATCGAGCTCGCTGTCGTTGTCGTCCTCCAAGAGCGAAGTGATGGCGTCTTCGGACTTGCTTTTATCCGAGTTTTCAGGCTCGTGGTTGCCAGAGAGGGCGATGAGTTCGGCCAAGGCGTGAAGTGCCGTGCGCCATCGTCGGCGCTCGCGTTCGGCCAGGGCCAGCGGGTGTGACAGCTTGGCGATCACGCTCAGCTCCATACGGTCAAGGGCAAACACCCAGCTGGGCACACGCCCCAAATCCAGGGTCTTGAGCTGGGTCTTGACAGCCTCGAAAGCGATGCGATAGCGTTCTGCAGCCACGGCATATCGGCGCATGGACTGACGACTCGGCATCGGGAGGTCCGGTTTGGGCAGCGATGTGCGTTGGCTCATTGTGGCCCTACTCGTTTTGGGCGGCGAGCGCTTTCAGCTCTGGGGTGCGCAGACGACCAATGCGGACGCTGGCGATTTCGGCGTGGGGACCGGCGAGCGCGGCGAGAGCGATCTTCTTGGCGCTGTCGAGGGGGAGGGTGTCGAGACGACCGAGGACCAACGTAGTGAGGCTGGCCTTTGCGGGATCAGCGGCCCAAATAAGGGCGTCGGCTTCGGCGTCGCGGGGATGTGCGCCAATCAGACAGGTCGCCGCGCGCATGGGCGTGAACCCTGGCTCGGTGACGTTGGCGATGATCTGCCGGTAAGCATCGATTGGATTCGCCACGAGCTTCTCGACGTCTTGACAGCGGGGCTCGGGCGTCTTGGTGGATAGGGCAGTGAGGACCTTGGTAACGTCGCCGTCTGCGTTCCATGCGCCGTCGTCGGCCGATGCGTCCTGTTCGGTCGGGGTCTCGTCGACGACCGGAGCCGCGGGGATCGCTTCGGTGTCGCCGCCGCATGCGCTGAGCAGCGCGACCAAGACGAGGCTTGCGATGTGGATGCATTTCAATTGCATGGGTTCTCCTTGACCGAGGTAGCTTAGCCCAACGGCGTTGGCGCTGACACCCACTGGTGTAGTAACCGTCGGACAGATTGGGGCATTGGGTGTAGTTTAAGCGCTTCGACCAAGGGAATCCAGCGCGCGTCCATTTCGTCGCTTGGGTGAGGTTCGGGGGCATCTTGGAGCTGCCAGCCCACGGTGTGCAGTTCAAGCATCGTCTCGCCATCGCCGCTGGAGATATGACATCGGGAGCGCAGGTGTGGGGTTCCAAGTCCCGAGAGTGCGATACCGGTCTCTTCGCGGAGCTCGCGAAGGGCGGTCTGTTCCTTCGTCTCGCCCGGTTTGCAGTGGCCTCCCGGAAAGGCCCAGACTCCTTTTCCCGGAGCGTGTTTGCGCCGGCCGATCAGTACCCGGTCGGTGGGACCGTGCACCAACAGGATGGAGGCACCTTGCGTATCCGCCGTACCGGGTGGACTTAGGCGGATACGTTGGGAAGCCTCGGCACGGACGCGCCACCCTTGAGCGACCCACCAGGCCTTGTCGACTTTGGCTGCGACCACGTCGATGTTCTGCTGGGAGAGTCTGCGGGCCACCTCGGTCCCCAGCCCCTTTTTGCGATAGGACGGACGAATAAACACAGCTTGTGCCTCGTGTTCTAGGGAGAGCAGCAGTCCGGCTACTTCGCCGCCGAAGAGAATGGGCGTCAGGCACTCGTATTCAGCCTCGAAGTGCTGATGAAGTTCTTGTTTCGCCGTGCACAGCTGGCCCATGGCCGGCAGCTCGACTAGCGTAGGTGCGATGGGCTGAGCCAGGCGTCGATGGTGGTAAGGATCGAGCGGCTGTACTAAGCGTTTAACAAGCTTAGACGCCAACTGCGTCTTTGTTCCAGAGATTGAAATGGGGTCGGTTCCCGGTCGAACGAGCACCGCAGGATGACAGTCCGGCGTGAGGTCTTGGAGATCGTTCGCCACCGTCGCGTCGAGGTGGTTGTCGACGGCTTGCTGGTGGGCGACGCCGACAAGTTCGGACTTCGTAACGCCAGAGAGAAGCTTAAATCCCACCAGAACGCTGTCGGGACAGCGGGCGCGGAGGGTGGGCAAAATCTTGGGGTTCTTGGCCATACGAATGACGAGTTCGTCGGTGTTCGAGCGAATTTTCCCCTGATGCGGAACCGGGGCGTAGTCCGATACCGCGGCGGCCATGAACAGCAAGCTGGGCGGAGTCTCCAGCGCGCTGTCGAGGGCCGCTTGAAGGTCAACAGTGGATCGGATTTGAACCACGGTGAGACCTCGGTGGTTCATCGCGGGTACGATCCCACCCGTGATGAGCGTGGTCCGCACCCCTTGCTCGATCAAGGCGATGGCGATGGCGGCGCCCAGACGTCCCGAGGACAGGTTGCTCACAACGCGGACGTCGTCGATGGGCTCTCGGGTGCCACCTGCGGTGACGATGGCGGTGAGAATGGGCTCTGACACGGACGCTCCAGGTGTGTCCTTCGCATATCCGGCAATGGGTTAGAACGCAGGCACCCCAGGGAGACGTGGCATGCGGAGCTTTCAAGATCGAGTGGCGGTGGTGACGGGTGCGGGGAGCGGTATTGGTCAGGCCGTCTCGGTTGAGCTGGCTCGACGGGGTTGCCATGTGGCGATGATGGACATCGCCCAGCCCGGTCTGGAGGACACCGCACGGCAGGTTCAAGCGCTGGGGCGAAAGACCTTTATCCAGGTGCTCGATGTGGGCGACCGCGGCCAGATGCAGGCCTTTGCGGACGGGGTCCAGTCCGAGCTCGGTGGGGCTCACATCGTCGTGAACAACGCCGGCGTCAACCTGACTACCTCGTTCCAACACGGCAGCATCGAGGACTGGGAGTGGATCGTTCAGATCAACCTCTGGGGCGTCATCTACGGTTGTAAGCTATTTCTTCCCCAGCTGCTGGCGAAAGACGAGGCCCATATCGTCAATCTGTCGTCCATCTTCGGTATTGTGGGTGTGCCAAGTCAATCCGCCTACTGCGCCACCAAATTTGCGGTCAAGGGGCTCACCGAGACGCTGCATATCGAACTCCAAGACACCGCGGTCGGCGTCACCTGCGTGCATCCGGGGGCCATCGCTACCAACATCATTGGAAACGGCCGCATCGATGCTAGCGAGAAGAAGATGGCGAGCAAGCTCATCGCGGCCGGCATGAAGCCCGCTCGCGCTGCAGAGCACATCGTCGATGCCATCAAGGCGAACAAACCGAGATTGGTTCTGGGTGGCGATGCCCGGTTTATGGATCGCATGGCTCGGGTGATTCCCGTGAAGTACCGCGGCGTCATGCAGTGGTATATGGCCCGGCTAGAGGCCAAACGACAAGCGCGAAAGATTTGATTCGCTGGGACGATCAAGAGCGCACGATCAAGCTCTCGGTGCGCGATCTCGTCGAACAAGGGGCGCCCTCGGGACACCTGGCTCTCGAAGTCGTTCAGACCCGTACCGCTCGAATGGCGGCCGGTCGGCTGGCACATGTCACCTGGCAGACCGAGCGCTCTACGGAAGATGCGCTGTGCGAGGCCGAAGTCTCGGTGAAAGTTCAGCTCGAGGTCGACGGTTGGACGGCGATCATGCAGGGTCGAGTCGACGGTCTGACGAAGGAGGAGGGCCGTCCGATCGTCGAAGAGGTGAAGTCCACTACCCTCGACGGCGGCAGCCTGTACAGCACCCAGGTCGATGACTGGCCTCGATACGCGGCGCAGCTTGAAGTGTACTTGTGGATGTTGGCGAACAATGGCTGGGATCGTCCGGCCGGACGGTTGGTTTTCCTGTCACTTGCCGACGGCGCGCGCCACGTGCTGGGCGTGGCCCTCGACGGCGACCGGGTAGGGGAGTTCATCCGAAGCCGACTCGCCTGGCTCATCTTGGCGCGAGAGCGTCGAATCGAGTGGATGGCCTACCGCCGGGCCCTCCAAGTACCGCAGCCCCACGATACCTGGAGACCGGGTCAGCAGGAGATCGCGGAAGCCACAGAGTGGGCCCTTGAAGCAGGTAATTCGGTCCTGGTCCAGGCCCCGACCGGTCTGGGTAAGACCGCGCCTGTGCTCATGGGTGTGCTCCGATACGCGCTCAAACACAACAAACAAGTGTTCTGGGCGACGGCGCGCACCACACAGCAGACGGTGATTCGGGCCGCGCTCGATCGGTTTGCCCAGCGTGGACTTTCGCTGCGGGCGGTGGGGATGCACGCCAAAGAAAAGCTCTGCCTGAACGACGTGGTCGCCTGTCGTCCAGACTTGTGCACCCACGCCGAGCTGTACTACGACAAGGTCCAGAAGCATGATTTAGTAGGCACTTTGGCGCATTCGCAGCGGCGGATCGACAAGGCCGAGTTGCTGTCTGAGGGCGCGCGCTGCCAGGTGTGTCCCCGCCAGCTGGCCCTAGATCTTTCCGAGCACGTAGACGTGGTCATCGGCGACTACAACTACGCCTTCGACCCCTCGGTTCAGCTTCGCCGACACTTCGGAGACACCGCTGGCGACTGGGTTGTGGTGGTCGACGAAGTGCACCAACTGGTGGAGCGGGCCAGGGGGTGGGGCTCGCCGAAGATTACCCTGAAGTTGGCCCTCGACGCCGCGGATCAATTGGACGCCGCACCTCCGGACTACCGCCCGTTCGCCCATCTTGCTCGTCAGATAGCCGTCGAGGTCGAGGAAGCCGTAGACGAGGCCCTAGGTCGAAGTCGTGGCGACGAGATCGTCGCCAATTTGCCCGACGACTTTCTTGAACAGGCCGCCCGCCGCATCGACGATGTGGGCCTAGAGTACGCGTTGCTCAAAGCGCGGCGGCCCATCATGCCGCCCGGCGAACCCGACCCCTGGCAGGACCTGGCGAGGGCAGTGCTTCGGTTCCGAGGGGCATTTACCGATCGTGGGGACGAGACCGTGAGTATCGCTAACATCGGGCGAGGCAAAGAGGCGGTGGCGTTGCTGTGTCTCGATCCGGCGCGACTCTTGGGAGAGAAAA
Organism: Rhodobacterales bacterium; assembly: GCA_009936995.1. Taxonomy (GTDB): domain Bacteria; phylum Myxococcota_A; class UBA796; order UBA796; genus JAACDH01. Next base: position 4,825 of record JAACDH010000456.1, on the reverse strand, counting down.
TCGCCCGCCTCGGCGGCTTAGCGGGGTGTTCTGCCACGCTGCGGCCTGGCCATTTTTTCCAAGAGATGCTCGGCCTGAACCCTGAAAAGCTCGACTGGGTGAACCTGGAGACTGCGTTTGAGCCCGGGAATCGAAAGGTGATTATCGCGCCGAGGATTTCGACCGCCTACCGGGACCGTGTCGCCCACGCGCCGGCCACCGCAGATCTGCTGCAGGACTGCATTCGCGCCATCAACGGCAACGTCGCCGTCTACTTTTCGAGCTTCGCGATGTTGCGTGATTTGAGCGAACGGTGGGACCTTCCCAATCACGAACTACTTCGCCAACACTCGGGAATGACGGATACCGAACGACAGGATTGGCTCGATCGACTCGCCACGCCGGGACGGCCGGTGGTGCTCGCAGCGGTGCTGGGGGGTATCTTCGCCGAGGGCATCGACCTCCCTCCAGGGGCGCTTAGCGGCGTGCTGGTGACGGGACCGGCCCTTCCCCCGGTTGGGCTGGAGCGCGATCTGCTGCAAGAATGGTACGAAGAACGGTACGGGCAAGGCTTCCTTTACGCCTCGCTCATCCCCGGCATGACCCGTGTGGTTCAGGCGGCTGGACGGTTGATCCGTCGGGCCGAGGACCGTGGGGTGATTGTGCTTGTGGGTCGTCGCTTTCGGTGGCGAGACATCGCGAATTTACTGCCTTCCGACTGGGATCCCGAGGTTGCGGACGACCCCGCCGCGGCCGTCTCAGCCTTCGGCGCGCAATCATGAGCTTTAACGAAACTGAGCACTGGGCACGTCGCCGCCGACCCTTCGAGCGCATGGAGAAGAAGGTTGTTCAGCTTCAACTTCAATCCAAGGACCAAGACAGCGCCCCAGTGGCCGATACGGTTCGCTACGCGCTGAACTTCGCGAAGTTGCTGTCCATCGAAAATTCCAACGGCACCCACGTTGATGTCAGCGGTCCGTTGGCTCGCCACGCGTCCGATATGCGTCTGCTCCTCGACGCACCCATCGAAGAAGCCAAGTCCATTTGGGACCTTTCCCGAGGACTTCCCGACGTCGTGGAGCGAACGCGGCAAGCGCGAGAGAGCCTACTCCAGCACCTGCCGGTCGAGCGCGACGCCTTGGAAGCCGAAGTCACCACTCGTCTATTGGCAGTTGCCAGCGGTGGAGGCGGCGGTGCGGGCTACGTCTATCCAGGAGCCTATGAGGTCCTCGAGCGGATCGGCCTGGTCCCCGACCTGATGACAGGCACCAGCATTGGCGCCTTGATGGGCCTGTTTCGAGCGCGTCGTCGCCGCTACGACTTCGCGCCCTTGGTGAACGCGGCAAAACGTCTGGCCTGGAGCAACATGTTCCAGGTCCTCGAGACTGAGAATCGATACGGGCTACCGGCCACGCTGCGACTGTACCTGCGCCAGGCGATCGGCAGCCTGTTTGTTCGCGAGGATGGCGGCACCATGTGGCTCTCCGATATGGAGATTCCCTTGTACCTGGTGGCCACGGGCATCAAGGTCGAGGCTCTCAAGCACGACCTCGATTACTACGAACATCTGCTCGACGATAGCGTTGGGCGGCGAAGCGTCCGCGGCGGTATGCGCGCGGGAATGAAGGCGCTCTCCGTACTGCGAGAGTTCCTGGCCACGCCCGATGCCTTGAGTAGGGTCGTGCTTGGCCGCGACGAAGGCACCGAACATTTCGATGCGCTGGACGCTGCGGGGTTCTCTGCGGCGATTCCGGCGGTGCTTCACTACGACGTGCTCCGTGACGCCGCTCGTATGCATCGCATTCTCGATACGCTCTACGCGCAACGCGGCATCACCCGGCTGGGTGAGGACGGCATGGTCAGCAACGTGCCGGCTCGGGTGGCGTGGGAGTCCATCGTCGATGGTCGCTTTGGTCGAAGAAACTGCTTTGTTCTGGCCCTAGACTGCTTTGCACCTTCGCGGCGCCGCATGGCCTGGTACCCCATTCAACAGGCCGTTCGTACTGCCAACGTCGAGGCAGACCGCAAGTCCGCCGATCTGTACGTCACGTTCCAACGAACGCTATCGCCGATGAACTTGGTGCCCGATGCCCGAGGTGCGCTCACCGCGGTTCGTTGGGGACGAGATCAGGTGCAACCCCACGCACCCCTCATCCTCGAGATGATGCGAGAGCTGCCGGTGCTGAAGTAGGGCGAACCTACATATTTCCGAGGATGGCCAGGCTCGGCTAAACTCGCTCGAACGACAGCAGTACGTTGTCGGTGGGATCGTATTGCTGGGCGAGCACTAGATCGGATCGCTTGAATCCGGCGGCCTCGATGAGGATGGACCAGTCTTCTTTGGAGCGGAAGTTTCGCAGCTGAGCACGGTTGTCGGTCCAGGGCAGCCAGACGCCGGCGTTGAACACGTCGTGGGCGAGTGCCACAAAGCGGTCCATCTGTGGGTCGGCGACGTCGTGTTCGCGAACCAAGAGGCGTCCACCGGGCCGAAGCACACGTCGGATGCTGTCGATGAAACCGCCCAAGTTCGCGACCTCGCTGTGGTGGAAGCCGATGAAATTCGCAACCACGTCGACGCTCTCGTCGGGGACGTCGGCGGAAATGGGTGCGTAATCGTTGAGGTCGACGAAGGTGCCAACCTGCGAGAGCTGACCGCGCTCCAGGATGTCGACCGGGCTGTTGGTGGGCGTGATGTCGTTGACGATCCAGGTGGGGCCCTCGCGTTTCTTCAGCCCCCGCACATAGCGGCCGGTCGAGCCGATCTCGAGGTAACCATCGATACGGTCCAGGTCGGCGAGGTGCAGGTTGGCTTGGTTCGCCATCACCCGCTTTTGCTTACTGAGCGCAGGGAGCCCATACGTAAGGTCGGAGGCCGCAGATTTTATACCAGCGAGCTGTACTTGGAGCGCATTGTAGATCGTCTTGTCATCGGGGTACAGCGCGCACAGATCGATGATGATCTGATGAAATTGGTCTTGGGGGTACAGGTGAAACACCACCTGCAGGAACTCGAAGAAGGCGTCGCGCCAAGACGTATGGTCGTAAACCGCGTGAAAATTCGATGGCGCGGTGGCCCACGCGAGCTGGGGGCCTACCAGCCCTAGGGCGCCAACGGACTGAAGTAGACGGCGTCGATGGGGATTCATGGCGGCTCCTAATAGTCGTAGATGTGATGAAGGGTGACCCCCTCAGCGGCGACGGCTGGAATGGCCAGGTGCAAGGCAGACACGGGTACCTCGACGGCGACGCGCTTCTGGCCGGGGACGGTGAGGATGGGCCACTCGTACACCAGCTGGCCCACGTTCTCGACGCCGGTCCAGCTGTCGGGAGCCACCAGGGTCATCAGGATGGTCTGGTTGCCGGCGATCTCGATGAACGAGGCGCCGGTTTCGACCAACGCTGGAATCGCCGCCGTAAACGGCTCGTAGCGTTCGAGGCTGACGAGAAGCCAGTCATTACCAAGTTCTTCGATAATGTGCACCCCCAAGACCGTCTCGGGGTCCACGTCTCCGCGGCGAATCCAGGCGTGAATGATGCCCGTCTCGGCGCCGAACGTGGCGTTACTCGCCCAACCCATTGCGCCACCCCAAGCGGCCTTGGCGTACAGCTCGACGTAGATGGAGAAGCGTCGCTCGAGGCCTCGGATGGACCAGGTGCCGGAGAGGGCTCGAAAGTCCCTGGCTTTGGTGGTGTACGGGTACGCGTACCAAGGCGTGGCGTGGATGAAGTTGCCGTAGTCGGTGGCGTATTGGGCGGCGAAGTGGTCTTCAGAGAGCCCGTTGACCGCGCCGCCCTGCCACCACTCGGTGAGGGCGCCTACGGTGCCTTCGTAGGCGCCGCGAATGGCGTACTCGACCGTGTAGCTGACGCCTATGGTCATGATCATGCCGTGGTAACCGGCGTTGTAGTCGTAACGGTTGGTCTGCGGAGCCGTGGCCCTGTATACCTCCCAGAACTGCGCTAAGCTGGCGAAGAACGGGAATTGTGACGGCGAGCTGTGTTGAAGGAATGTGCCGAGTTCGTCGGCGGCGTAGACGATACTCCACTCGGGCAGCGTGAGGAAGGTCTGGTCTTCGGGCCGGGCGTAATCGTTGCGGGCGGCCAACTTTTGGCGGACGGCGCGCTCGTCGGCCAGCAGCGGTGGTTCAGGTGGCCTGAGGTAGGTGTCCCAGAGCTTATTTCGGAACCGATAGTCGGGGTCTACTCTGCCTTTGAGGGCGAACAGGTCGGCGGCACCGGGGTAGGCTTGGTGGAACTGCTCGGGCAGCGCATGGGGTTGGTAGGGCAGGTACATGGTTCCGTCTACGGCGAGGACGGCGTCATTCAGGGCGCGGGTCCAGATGCCCACTTTGGTGCGCTCGAACGGCTCGGTACCCTGCTTGTAATAGACGACAAATGCGTACGACTCCACGGGCGCCCAGGTCATGAGGGTGTCGGTGTCGGGGGCGCAGTGACGGATACTGACGTTGGCGATGTTGGCGTCGTAGTGCTCGTACACCTCGGCCATGAGGGGTATGAACTCCTCGAAGCGGTCGACCGGCACGAAATACTCGAGCAGTACGTAGGTCTCGTGCTTGCGAGAGCCGGGGTCTAGGCCTGCCACGTCGTAGCTGGCTTCGTAATTTCGCCAGACGACGGGGTTGCTTCCGAGACGAAGGGGATCGATGACTTGGCTTCGTAGTTGCTTTCCGTAGGGAAGCTCGGTGACCGCCCAGTACATGGCCTTTTCGAGCGCAGAGCTGGAGCCGCCGGGCTGGAGGCGGTCGGGGATGGTGACGTCGCGGTCGGTCTTTGAGTAGGTGATTGATACCGCCTCGGTGTAGTTGGGCGGGTACAGGTCGGCGTT
>JAACDH010000455.1 GCA_009936995.1 Rhodobacterales bacterium | reverse complement strand
GTTGTTCAGGTCGTCTAGGTCGATAAAAGCCGCGACGGAGACTTTTGCGTTGGCCGGGTCGTTGTCATGAAAGTCGACATAGGTCTCTTGGGTCGGCTCGCGGGGGATCTCATCGGTCTCCGTCTGTTCAGGAAGGGTGTCGAAGCTGTGAAACAGCTCACGGGCTCGTCGGGCTTCATCATTGGAGAGGTTAAGCGCTCGGAGGACGTTCTCGACATCGTCTCTGTTCATCGAATTCCTCCGTCTGCGTGTAGTGGGAGACCCTAAGTTTACTGCTTCGGTGATCGATTTTGGGAAAAGGATGCTTAGACGAGCAAGAGTCCTCCGGGAGATGCGCGAATGCTTCTTCGACGAGACCTGACCGAGTAGCAGGGATTGGAAGTTGAATCACCGTGGCATTGGTATTTGCCCTGGCCTTTCCTAGACCGTGCTAATCATCGGCATTTATGGCCGGCGAGGTAGGTTGTGAGCGAGTAAAGAAAACAGAGCGGGAAACAGCTTTGGGGCCTACGAGTCAGCAAAAGCCTCAAAGGAGAGTGCGGTGACACCTCTGATGACCCAAGATCTGCGGCTGTACAAACTCAGTAAAAAAGCCGCATCCTGCACTTATGGTGCTTGGCGCCGCTCGGGCAGCGCTTCGGTAATTCGTCCCACCCGCCCGGCAATGGAGATGTCTGCGGATTTATGCTGGCTTTGGAAGCACGCGGGAGAGCGCCTTCGACCCCAGGTGTTTACTAGGGCTGCCCGCCACCCTTTTAGGATTTCACGATGCCAGGCAGCGCGATTATGGCGGCCTGCGCTGGACTGAACCACATCTGAGACGGAAAGGGGAAAAGTTACGCTCTGCGATGTTCTCGCACACACATCTCCAATTCTTAGATGACGTTGAGGGGCAGGTCATGCGGTTTCAAGGACCACCAAGAGCGTGCGGAATGGGTTGGCGGAAGCGGGTTTGTAGCGCCTCGTTATCTCCCACGATCTTCGCCGGATGTCTGCGAGTTGGCTTTGTGGGCTGTATTATTCGTGCGATCTGAACGGCTCTGATTCAGGGCCGTTAAACTAGTGTGAGAGAAGAGGTACCTTGACACGATTTTACGCTGGAACCCTAGTGATCGGCTTTGTTCTTGGATGCTCAGGCCTGTTGGGCTTCGGGGAGGAGCAGGGCAGAGCTTCGATCCAGAGTCGTCAGCCGTTTACCGTGAGTTTCACCACGAAGTCTCCAGACGCGCACCACACCTGGTTTGATACCGATCTCGAGGCGAAGAAGGACTACCAAGTCACTGGTCGGATGGCTTTTGGAAAGAAGAAGTGGAAGGTCAAGCTCGACAAGTCTGGCTCTCCGGTCATCGGTGGAGGCAACCGCACCACGCTCTATTGGTCGGAGACGAATCTCCGCACCAGTCAGGTCTCCGGAACGATCTTCGCCGCTGAGATTCCCGCGGTACCTGTAGGCACCAAGATCGACCTCAAAGGTACGCTCACGCTCACGCCGGGCACGACGGGAACGGTCGATGTGGTGGTGACCGACTAGAGGTCCGCCGGTCCCCTACGCGTTGCGAGGGGTTGCACGAGGGTCTAGTAGAAGAACACGTGTTCGTCTCAGATGTTTGCTTCCTTCAGGCCAAACTTGGACCGGTTGCAGCTGTACTAGGACAGGTAAGCACGCTGCTTTGCGCCTTCTATGGGAATGGCGCCGGACTTTCAGTTCTGGGTGAATTTTCGCATGAGCATCGACGATACCCGTGTAGATGCGACCCAAGTAGTGGGTGCGAACGCCTTCGGAAGGGTCCCAGAAACGGGTGGAGGTGTCGCGACGTTCTGGAGAGAACTGCTCTGCAAAGTCTCCCTTGTCGAAGAAGGCCAAGAGGAAGCCGCACCGGAAGAAACCCTGGAGAGCCGTACGGCTATGCTCGCGTCGCCGGTCTCGACATGCGTGAGACCGGTCTTGTGCACGTTTTCATCGTGGGGAAGAAACCGGCGATAATTAGGGCGTAGGACGTGGATTTTCACCCACCCCAAGGTCGATCTCTAGCACCTCGGCGGGACCAAACTTCACCACGTAGATCTTGTTCGGGTCCCGGCCGAATGCCTCTTTTCCCCAGGCCCAGTTCCCTAAGGCGTACGACTGATTTGGCTTCTCGACCAAAGTGATTTCTTCGCCGGTGTCTAGGTCGATCCGGCTGATCTTCGCCCGGTCCCAATAGCCGGCGTACAGGTTGCCGCACGCATCGAAGGATAAGCCGTCTATCCCAGTTCCCACACCCTCTACCGCCACCCAGGGCTCGCCGATGACCGCGCTGGTGTCTGGGTCGATGTCGATGGCGTAGATGCGGTTCTCATCGGTGGCGGCCACATAAAGCCGGTCGTAGGTGGGGTTGAAGGTGAGCCCATTGGGTCGGAGCAGGCCCTCGGCGATGACGGTGAGTGTTTCGGTCTCGGGGTGGTACCGCTGCACCCGGTCGTTGGCGAGCTCGCCGAACCAGATCGCTCGGTCTATGCCGACTTCGATACCGCTGGGCAGCCCCAAACCGCCCACCATCAGCTCGCTGGAGGCGGTGTTGGGGTCGATGCGGTAGATGGCGCCAGATGCGTACTGGGCCGAGGCTAAGGTTCCGTCCCACCACATCAGTCGAAGTCCAGCGTTCACACCACTATTGGGCAGAACTAACGTCTGGTTTCCGTCGGAGGCGGTTCGCCAGAGGGTGCCGCTTTGGTCGGCGCCGACCAAGAAGCCTTGGGCGTCGAAGGTGATGTCTTCGTTGGCCCATCCTGGCACGTCCCGTTGTTCGAGGGGGCGGGTGGGCGGATTCTCGCAGCTGACTTGTGGGGTAGTCTGGCCGGTGTGCGCGGTCTCGGTGGTAAGCGTGGTGGGAGGTGCGACAGACGGCTTACAGCCGATGAGGCTGATGACGAGCAAGGCAGTGAGTACAGGACGGATGGGGGCCTCCTGTCTGCAACGTAGCCCAGGGTGACTCGGTGAGGATGGCCAAGGCGATTTGGTGATCTGCACGGTGAGCGATCCACCTTTCGGAGACGCCCTTGCCTCAGCTGCCCGTGTGTCTAAAGCTGTCGTCCCGATCGAGGTCCCTCTTATGTCTCATTTCGACGATTCCGTGCCCCAGCTGATCAAGATGCTCAACAACCTCAATGGCTGGATCGACGAAGCTGTCGCCCATTCCGAGGCCCAAGGCACCAACCCCGAGGACTTGATTCAGCTAAAGCTGATCGACGATATGTTGTGTTTTGGGCGTCAAATTGAGCTCTGTTGTGACGCCGCGAAGTTCACGGCGGCGCGACTATCGGCTCAAGAGGCGCCTTCAAAGAAAGACAACGAGACCACCCTCGCCGAGCTTCGTGCACGGATCGCCTGGACCGTCGACTACCTGTGTGGATTCACCGCAGCCGACTTCGAAGGCGCGGAGGACCGAACGCTCAGGCTCAGCTTCTTGCCCGAGGGCGTCGGTGTGAATGCGGTGGACTATCTTCACGAGTTCGCACTCCCGAACTTCTATTTCCACTGCACCACCGCCTACGGGATCCTCCGTGCACAGGGCGTTCCCCTGGGCAAGCGGATGTTCATTGGCGGTATGAAACTGCAGAAGCTCTAGGGGCACGGCTTCAGCCACCCAACCAGCTGGGCATGGATGCGTTTCGGTTGCGAATCTCGGGACTGTTGGCGATAAGCGGTTTCGGCCGGCCGATGTGCGCGAGGTCGAGGTCGCGGACGCCTTCGGTGTTCAACAGACCAACCTAGTGGCACAGCGCGCTTGACGTTGTGCAGGCCGACGGATTCGAAGGGAACTGTGGCCGAATACCCGCCGCCATGGCGCCGGTCTAGATCTGTGACCACGCCCTCACGTCCGACAACCGCCACGCGGGCCCGTAGTCGACGATGCAGTGTCCGTAGATTTCGGCCCTTCTTCAGGTTGGTGACCAAGCCAGCGAGCACAATGCCGTTCTTCTCGAGCTGCCCGACTGCTGCGGCGGTCCGGTTGGCGGCGTAGGCGGCCATCAGCTCTTCGGAGAGCACGATGACGACTTTGGTTCGGGCCGAACGGCGCGTGGGCGCGTCGAATCCGCCGCAGACCACATCGTAGACCACGGCGTGGGGGCCACCGGACTCGACGCAATCGATATCCTCAATGCCGGGCATGATGAAGTCTGAAGCTTCGAGGTCTTCGGCTCCGGCGAAGATTGGGTCGATGACGGTCTTGAACTTGGAGGGGTCTGTCACCAGCACCAAGGAGCTGTCGTATTTGGAGTCGCGGGCGACGTGTAGGAGGTGTTTCCCCTCGTTGACAGCGCAGAGGAGGCGCTGGTTGAGAAGGTGGACTCGCAATGCCGCCTTTGCCGTAGAACGCGTTGCGCTCCATGCGTGAATACATCCGCGCACAGGGTACCGCATGGGGGTATTATTGCGCGCTAGGTACGTTAAATCATCACCGACGCTGTCGCGATCGTCGCTGAAATTCGAGTCGGGGTGCTTAACGGGGGCGAAAAAGCGCGGTAGGCTTATTTGCGAATGAACTTGATATGGTTTTGGCCGCGGTTGCGGGAGCGGATCTTGGCGCGCTCACCCAGCCCTC
>JAACDH010000454.1 GCA_009936995.1 Rhodobacterales bacterium | reverse complement strand
GACGATGGCCGGTCTGCGTCGACTGGTGACGCGCCAAGTGGGGCGCGTGTCATCTCCGTCCATGGGCTCGGCGAGCACGTGGATGCGCTCTCTCCACGCCGAGAGTGGTGCGTTTGCAATCCGGGCATTGTGGAGCAGTTCGCGCAATGCGTTTCCGCTGATCGACGTCTCGCGCCCTTCTGTGATGGGAGCGCCATCGATCTGGGGAAGGCCCTGGATCTGTTTCGCCAGTCTATCGCGGACCGGCGCTGGAAACTTCCAGGTCACGCAGGGGCCGCCGAAGACCCGCTCTAAGGACGAAGCGCGTAAATAGGGGTCGGTGACGCCGCTGAACCAAGGCGCTGCATTTCGGAACACCAATGCCGCGGGGTGACCACTGAGTTGAAGCGCTCCCCGCCTGCCGATGGGCAACGCGTTCGCCGTGCCGACCGTGCTCAATCTTGCGGCAGTTTGAGGGTTGGCGACGAGGACCAAGACGCTGCGGTCTGAACCCGTGGGTGCGGCGTGGAGAATGGTGCGCACGCAGAGCCTGGCTTCGGCCAGGACATCGGGCACCTCGACCACGGGGATGCTGGTCGCCATTTGCGATGTACCGATTTCGGGGGCCAACGCGATGGCGCCGAGGAGGCGAAGGGCTGTTCGCTCCCAAGCGCTGACAGGATCCAGGCTGTCGCCTACACCTTGACTCCAAGTGTTCAGGAAGTCCGATTCGTCGGTGCCGAGTGGGCTTGACTCGCTGGGGTTGGCGCCGAAACCCACCGCGAGCACTCGATCGTAGGCTTCTGCGGCGAGAGGTCCCTTGCGAGGAGCGTCGGCCCTTTGTTCAAGTCGCTGAATGAACGTGCGGATAGCCACTTCGGACTCCGTCTCGCCCCAGGATATCTGCGTGAGGGCGGGCATCCCATTCGGAAGCGAGGTCGCCGACAAGGGGGAGGCAGCGTAGAGATCGTGCAGTCGGATCTCTCCCACATGAGCCATGAGCAGCGATTCGAGCCCGGTCCGCGCACCGTCTGGGCCCAACCGCTGTAAAAGTGGATTGTCGATCGGTTGGATGGGTTCGCTCAACGGAATGGGTGGGCAGGTCTTTAGCGCAAGTCCGCGAAGTGTGGTGACTTCCACCCCCATTCCGCCTCCCAATTGTGCCAATGCCCGTCGAAATGAATCGGCAATATCGGTTGTTCTGGCAACGACAAGCGTGTTGCAAAGCCTAGAAACCTTGTCCGTGGAAGTGATTTCTTGGACCCAAGAGCGGAGTGTGTTGGCAGACATGAAGCACCTAAAAATAGAGGAGTCTATCGCTGAACGTGCAGCATCGCACGGGGAGTCCAGCGCGTATCGAATTCATTGTGTCGTGTTGGCGCTCCGGAAGGAGGACTTGTGCACACCGAGACCTCAGCCCCTGCCACCGCCGAATAGCGCCGTTCGCCTCGTTCCCTGCTCTCCCAACAAGCGCGCCGCCTCACGCAGATCGTCTGTCGACAGCGGGCCCCCGCCACGCTGGCGATTGATGGCCACCGCGCGCAACACCCACTCGGACACCCCCAGTGAGCGTTCTCCGAGCTCGTCGTCGAGCAGCTGCGCGTCGAGGGTATGGGCGACGCCGGCGCGGTCCAGGATGTTCACCACCTGAGCCACTTGGTCGCGCTGTGCAGAGACCTGGTGAATGGCCATCGAAGACCTCGCCAAGCCCATCGGCAGCGCTCCGCGTCCTGACCACAGCACAAACACCGCCGCTGACCGGGATCGAACCTTGGAGATGGCGGTCCACATCGCCGCAGAGCTGACCTCGTCACCCGCGCAAACCGCTACGGCTGCCACGCTCTTCGCGCCAAGCGCCCGCATTCGCTTGATCTCTCTGCCCTCGCCACGCAGCTCCTTGAGATCGAACCGCACCAGCCACTCCGCTCCCGCCGCGCCTGCCAGTCGACGAGCGGCGCCAAGGAGGGCAGCCACATCATCGCCTTGAAGCACAACCACTGGCGCGCTGACGCCCCCCGAACACCGCAGGACATCCATCGTGGGGTCGGAGAGCGCCACGCCCAGCACCTGCGCCGTTGTCGAGAGCTCGTCGCTGACGACTGCATGATCGAGCGCGGAGATGTCTTCGTAGTGGGCCGCGGAACGTCGGGCGTGGGTACGCGCCGCTGCATCGAGTCGGTCAAACACCGACGCACCCTCGCCCGGGCAGCACTCCAGCCCACGAATGGCTTCCAGCACGGCATTCTTGATGTAGCCCCCCGTGAGCGGATACCGCGCCGCCAAGACATCGAGCGCTTCGTCCGAGATGGGCAGCGCCATCGGAACATGGGACCGCCAAATCCGCCTTCGAGCTTGCTCGTTGGGTAGCGGAAAGCTCACACGATGAAGCACCCGACGGTCCAGGGCTTCGGCCAGCTGAGCGGGCCGATTTGTGGCCAAGATGACCAATCCGCGGGCGTCCTCGAACAGGGTGAGCAGGCCCGGCGACTCGAGCGTTCCATCCTGAGCCGCGGTGAGAAACCGGTCGCACTCGTCGATGAGCAACACCGCACCCTCTGCGTGCGCCCGAGACAGCGCGACGGCGATCTGTTGGGTGTCGTTGGACCCAAATCGGCGATCGGACTCTCGGTGTTCGAGCACAATCAGCGGGCTCCCCGACGCATTGGCGATGGCCCGGGCCGCGAGGGTCTTGCCGGTCCCGGCCGGGCCCTGGAAGAACACCAGGGTCCCCGTTCCGTAGGTCAGGCCAAGGTTTGACAGCCCGTGGCTTCGATACCGAGCGTGCTGGTCTGCCAGCGTCCGTAGCAGGGCTCCATGCCCCGGCGGCAGCACGACATCATCGAGGGTTTCGGTAGGTCGAACCGCATTCAAGCCGGGGCACAGATGTCCGAAGACGGCGGTGTCACCCAGCGCGCTGGACGCGACATCGGTGCAGATCCGCAGCACTGAATCGAGGAGGTTGTCTTCTCGGTCGACCTGAATGGCGTTCACGAGCTGCTGCTTGAACAGCGGTGAATCCAGCGAGAAATACCCACGGCTCTTGAGGGCTTCTACAGGCCCGTCTACCAACAGTTCGATGACCCGGCCGATGGAGGACCAATCGGATCGCCGGCGGACCGCGTGCTCCAACACGCCATTGATGTGGGCGCACTCGGCGAGGCACAGCAGGTAGCCCAACACATCGCGCTCGAACACGCACAGATCGTGGGCCCCCATCAGGCGTCTCCAGCCTGCCTGGGCCGGTAGCGCGTTTTCAAGGGTTAGTCGTCGCTCTCGAGCGGTCTGCAGCGCAATATCCAGCTCGGAGAGCTTGGCATCTCCTTCCGTCTTCTTGGCCAGAAATCTGCGGACGCGCACCTCCATCTCTTGTTCGAGAGCGGCGACAAACTCCAAGTTCAACACGTGGGGGTCTTCGGACGAGACCGGTACCGACTGGAGCTGACTCACGACGTCACCTCAGCGGTGCGCCGGAGCATCTTGCCCTCGACCACGTCGGCGATGCCGTATGCCACGGCCTCTTCTGCCGTGAGCCAGGTGTCTACATCACGCAGCAAGGTCTGCTGAAGCTGACCCACATCCGCCACGGTGGTGTGCGATAGGTAGTGGTCCACAATGCGCTGGTGTACCAAGTCTTCCTCTTTACGACGCGCGATCATCTGGCTGTGGCTACCCATGACCCACCACGAGTATCGATGGGACAACACCGACACCCTGGGCGTGAGCACCCGTTGGCCCTTGGCGCCGGCCATAAACACAAGCAGACCCATGCTGCCCAGCATTCCCAGACCGGTGGTGCGGATGGGAAGCGCAGACCAGGCCATCATGTCGATGATGGCAAATCCATCGGTGACCGAGCCACCGGGAGAGTTGATGATCATCTGGATGGCGTCCACCGTTCGGCTGGCGTTTACCTCGATGATTTCTGTACACACGCGTTCGGCCGTGGACTCTGTGATCGTACCACTCACGTAGATAATTCCGAGTTCCTTGAGCGCAGACTCACGCCCTTTTTCAAGTGCCATGAGGCACCTCCTGTTCGATAATTTATTTGGAAAGAAAGGATACCGATGGGGCCGGACATAGAACGTCCAGCCCTAAGATTCAGGCGTCTCCGATCGCCAACCCCAGGGCGGGAGAAGG
>JAACDH010000453.1 GCA_009936995.1 Rhodobacterales bacterium | reverse complement strand
CGTCTGGCTCAACTCGCTCACCTCAATCTCAGGCTGGGTGGGTTCGACGCACCCATCCGGCAGGGCGATCTATTTCAGACGTCTGCAGAACCGGTCGACGTGGTTGTGGCCAATCCGCCATTCTCGGTGACGATCTCCGACCCGCAGATCTTGGAGCGTTTCGACTTGGGGCGAGGTCGTGCTCGGGTGCTGTCCGATTGGCTCTTTGTCGAGGCGCTGGAGTCCTGGGTTCGACCGGGTGGGCGTGCCGGTATCGTACTACCTTGGTCGATTCTGAACAGTCCCACCACTCTAAAACTACGAGAGCGAATCGACGAAAAATGGTCTAAGGTCGCGATCGTTACTCTTCCGGAGGGCGTTTTTCGTCCGTTTGGAGGTGCCGCTGGGCGCGCTTGCATGCTGGTGTTGGAGCGAGGGGGTCAGCCGGGACCGGTTCGATGGGGAGCCGTTCACGATCCTGGATACGACGTTCGGTCTCGTTATTACCGCCCTACCCAGAGTGACGATGTGCCCCAACTGATGCGCAAGGAGGGCTGGCAGACGTTAGCGCCTGGCGCTTGGACCCCCGACGCGGAAAAGGTAGGGCGCTGTCTAAAGGACGTCGGCAGCCTGCGTCGAGTCTCGGTCGCAGCGACGGAATTATCTGGCGTCATCGATGTCGTTGAACTCGCAGATACGAACCGAAGAACCGGGGAAGTTGCTCCTCGAAGTGTGTCCGCGGGAACGCTGAAGGGACGCCGCCAACGCCTGGTCGCTGGCGATGTCTTGGTGTCTCGAATGCGACCGGAGCTTGGCAATGTGGTCATGGCAGATCGCGATTGTGTAGGGAGTCCCGAGTGGATCGCCCTAGACATCCCCGAGCTTCCCTATTGGGTTCTACACGCGCTGCGGACGCCAAGCTGGCGAGTTTCATTGCCAGTGACCGAAGGCCAGACGCGCCCTCGCACCTCTTCCCAGGCGGTCTTGGACTCGGCGGTGACTTGGCCTAGCGAGCGGACAGTCTTGGCCGTCAACGCCACTTCTCGGGCGCTCTACGAACATCGGCGAGCGCTGGGGGACGGGCTGCGAAGGCTCCAAGAGGCGGTTGATCTTCATGCCGCCGGCGAGCTGAGCGACCAGCAACTGCACGCGATCACCGGTCAGATCCACGCTGAGCTGGACCTTCCGTAGAGGAAGTTGAAGATCGCGTTATGCAGGGTCGGGAGGATTGAATGCGCGCGTGGATACTGTGTGTGTCGCTGCTTGCCTGCAAGGGCGGCGATGAGGGTAAATCGCATCCCTACGAGGGTCTCTTAGATCTAGGCCTGGCAAATCCGTACCCGTCTCACCTGTTGGTCCAGGATGGCCACTTGGTGCTACCGGATTCGTTGTTGCCCGATGACGTCGCTCATCCAGATTTCTCTCGGATCACTTGGCGGGAAGGCTTCTCTCCGGCCCAGACGAGCGTGCTACGACTGCCAAATATCTCGTCCGCTGAACTGCCAACTTTCCTTGATATTCAAGTTGGAGAGGGCAGCGTTCTCCTCGTCGATCTCGACGCGGGTGAGCTCCTACCAGTGATGGCAGAGCTCGATGCCTGGCCCGACGCGGAAGAGCCCGTATTGTTGATTCGTCCCCTCCATGCGCTGCCCGTGGGGCATCAGGTGTCGGTGGTGGTGCTGAAATCTGCGGTAGAGCGTCCTCCGAGTTTCGATGCGCTGCTCGCCGATGACGCACCGGGAAATTCGGACCTTGTCGGCCATGTGCGTGCATTAGTCGACCAGTTGGGAACGCTCAACATCCCCGAAAATGACATCGCCGTGGCCTGGGATTTTCCTGTTTCAAGATCTGTGATGCCGCTCACCAGTGCGTTGTCCCAGGCCGAATTTGACGGAGACATCGAGGTGGTCCGGGTACGCGACCTCGAGGCGGATGACTCCCTGCCACCCCATGTCTGGCGCAGCGCCGAGGGCACCTACCAGGTGACCAACTTCCTGGTCGACGACCTCAACCTCGACCTACAGGCGGATGGCACTGTCCTCTCTACCGGAACCGCCGAGGCCGAGCTGTTTGTGATCGTACCCAGCTCGGTCGCCGATGCACCGGCCGGAACCGTCCCTGTCCTGGTGTTTGGGCACGGTATCTTCAGCTCGCCGGCGCTGTACCTCGATCTCAACGACGATCCAAGTGACGTGCTTGCGTTGGCTGACAATCTTGGTGCGATCGTGGTCGCGACCACTTGGCGAGGGCTCACGTTGGGCGACAGCGTCGAGGTGCT
>JAACDH010000452.1 GCA_009936995.1 Rhodobacterales bacterium | reverse complement strand
GTCGTCAACGCCTGGATCGGCAAAACTGACTTCCGAAAGGGCTCAATCTCGATGTAGCCGGCCACCTCGCGATTACGCCGCACCGTCTCCATGAGCAATTCGGCTGGTCGAGGTCGGCCCGATGGGGACCCTTGCTCGTTTGACGATTCGACCGAGGCCCGCATGAGGTACTTGCCCCGTTCCTCCAGAATGGCGTGAGGCCCCGCTGGATGGGACTCCGCAAAGCGTGAGGCCCCATTCGAACTCAGTCAGCGACGTTCAACGCAGGTCAGTGTTTCTCCAAGCCATTTTGATGACCTCCACCACGGATTTGGGTTACTAACGATCCTTGGAGGTTCCATGAGTAGGATCAATTACACAGACAGCATCCCCAACAACGTCGATCTCTCCTCCGACCGTCGGCTGCAGCGCGCGCTCGAGAAGTGGCAGCCCGCATTCCTAGACTGGTGGGGAGACATGGGCCCCGAAGGCTGGCAGGCCAAGGATGTGTACCTCCGCACTGCCGTTTCCACCGACAAGGGCGGATGGGCTCAGTTCGGCCATGTGCAAATGCCCGACTACCGCTGGGGTATCTTTCTCAGCGACCGTATCCCGGATCGCAAGGTTGGTTTCGGCGACCATATGGGCGAAGACGTCTGGCAAGAAGTGCCCGGCGAATACCGCAACATGCTCCAACGGGTGATTGTCACCCAGGCTGACACCGAGCCCGCATCGGTCGAGCAACAGCGCTTCCTGGGCGCCACCGCACCCTCCTTGTACGACCTTCGCAACTTGTTCCAGGTCAACGTCGAAGAGGGCCGCCACCTGTGGGCGATGGTCTACCTACTTCACGGTTACTTCGGACGCGATGGCCGAGAAGAGGCCGACGAGCTGCTCGAGCGCCGTGCCGGAAACGAAGACAAGCCCCGCATCCTAGATGCCTTCAACCAACCCTGCTCGGATTGGCTGACGTTCTTCTGCTTCACAACCTTCACGGATCGCGACGGCAAGTTCCAACTGGGCGCCCTAGCCGAGTCCGGGTTCGATCCGCTCTCGCGTACGTGCAAGTTCATGCTCACCGAAGAGGCTCACCACCTGTTTGTCGGCGAAAAGGGCGTCGAACGAATCATCCGCCGCAGCATCGAGCTCACCAAAGAAGACCCCAACGGCAACGCTCGTAATCTCGGCGGCATCGACCTGGCCACCATCCAGAAGTTCATCAACTACTGGTTCTCGTACAGCGTCGACCTGTTCGGCAGCGAGGTCTCTTCCAACGCCGCAGATTTCTTCGCCTCGGGCCTGAAGGGTCGCTGGAACGAGGGCAAGCACGATGATCACGTCGCACTCGACGTGTTCCGGAACATCGCGCACCTCGAGAACGGCAAGATCGTAGATAAAGAGATCCCCATGCGCAACGCCATGAACGAGCTGCTCCGTGACGAGTACGCCCGCGACTGCGCCAAGGTTATGGCCCGGTGGAACAAGGCCATCGCCAAAGAAGACTTCCCTGACTTCGAGATCACCTTGCCCAACACCCGCTTCCACCGCCGCCAGGGCATCTACGCCAACGCCCACTTCTCTCCCGATGGCACGCCCATCTCTGCCGAAGAGTGGGAGAAGAAGGCCGGCGAGTGGCTGCCCAGCGACGCCGACCGCGAATACGTGAAGTCTTTGATGAAGCCCGTCTACGAGGCCGGAAAGATGGCCAACTGGATCGCGCCTCCCCGCCGCGGAATCAACGGAAACGACATCAATTTCGACTACGTCCGCGTCTGATTTTGTGAAGTTGGTTGGCGTTCGGCTTTAGCCTGGGTAGTCTGCCCAAAGGAGACACCTCATGTTGCGCTGGACACTAATCATTGGCCTGTTAACGGCCTGTGGAACCGACAAGAACGACGACACCGCGACTTGGGTCACGCCCACCGGCATGTCGACCACCACTTCCACAACCACAACCACAACCACCGGTTCTGGCGGTTCAGGTGGTTCAGGTGGTTCAGGACTCAGTTCGACCAACCTTGTGTACCAAGGCACCGCCATCGTCAACATCGACGCCGGTACCTGGACGGGCACCGAAACGGCCGTCTTCAATTCCGCCGCCACCGGCCAGTCCGTGTGCGAGTGGCAGTGGACCGCTCTCGACTGGGACAGCGATCCGGTCACCGCCGGCGCTCTCGCTCCCGATTACGGTGCCTGCACCGACGGCGACGGCAACCCGTGCGCATTCCAATTCGCCGTCCACCTCGACGGCGGGTCCGACATCGCCGGAAGCTGTGGTGCGTTCATGCAAACCACAGACGGCGGCACCTTCGGCTACGGGTTCTCACTCGACTACCAAGCGGGCGGCACTAGCTACGGCCAACAGCTAATGTACAGCGTACCTAACGGTTCCGGCCAAATTTGGGTTCCGGCACCACAACAGGGAACGGGCGCTGCGACGTTCAATCTTCCCGCTGGCCAGATAGACTACGAACTGTCCAAGGTGCTCATCACCTCATACACCCCGTAGCAAACCAACTTCGCGGGGTCCGATGCAGGGCCGCGTGGTCCGCGATATGGGCCCATTCAATTCTGGGGTCCTCCGTGGAACACGAAAGCTCTCACTTTATCCGCGAAATCATCCGTGCCGACATCGCGGCGGGTAAGCATAAGCAGGTCACTACGCGTTTTCCGCCCGAACCGAATGGCTATCTGCACATTGGGCACGCCAAGGCCATCTGCGTCGACTTTGGAATGGCCACCGAGTTCAACGGCCAATGTCACCTGCGTTTCGATGACACCAACCCCGCCAAAGAAGACATCGAGTACGAAAACGCCATCGCCCACGACATTCAGTGGCTCGGCTTCGATTGGCAGGGCAACCTGTTCCACGCGTCCGACTATTTTGAGCGGCTGTACCTTTACGCCGAGGCGCTCATCGCCAAAGGCCTCGCCTTTGTGTGCGACCTCACCGACGCCGAGATCCGCGTAGGCCGTGGAACCGTCACAGAGGCCGGTAACCACTCTCCGTACCGCGATCGCACCGTCGACGAGAACCTCAACCTGTTCCGCAAGATGCGGGACGGCGCCTTCGACGAGGGCCACTGCGTGCTCCGCGCTAAGATCGACATGTCGTCGGTGAACATGAAGATGCGCGATCCACTGCTGTATCGCATCCGTAAGGTGGTCCATCACCGCACCGGCGACACCTGGCAGATCTACCCCTTTTACGACTTCGCCCACTGCCTGTCGGACAGCATCGAAGGCATCACCCACTCCTTCTGCAGCCTCGAATTCGACAACAACCGTGAGCTCTACAACTGGATCCTCGACAACCTCGACGTGCCCAAGCCACAGCCCCGTCAGTATGAGTTTGCCCGTCTTAAGCTGGGCTACACGGTCATGAGCAAGCGGCGCCTATTGCAGCTCGTCGAGTCGGGTCGAGTCAGTGGCTGGGACGACCCGCGCATGCCTACCCTCGCCGGTCTACGTCGCCGTGGCGTCCGCCCCGAGGCCATCCGCGCCTTCATCGAGCGCGTCGGCGTCAGCAAGGCCGACAGCCTGGTGGACATCGCCCTCCTCGAGCACGCCATTCGCACCGACCTCAACCACGAGGCCAAGCGGGTCATGGCCGTCGTGCATCCGCTCAGGGTCATCGTCGAGAGCTGGCACGAGGAAAAGGTCGACACCATCGACGCCGATTACTGGCCCCACGACGTTCCCAAAGAGGGCACCCGTAAAGTCAGCTTCACCCGAGAGCTGTACATCGAGCGAGATGATTTCTCCCTCGATCCGCCCAAGAAGTTTCGGCGCTTGGCCATCGGTCGCGAGGTTCGGCTGCGCTACGGCTACTGGATCAAGTGCGTGGACGTCGACAAGGACGAGTCCGGCAACGTGGTGGCCATCCGCTGCACCCACGATCCCAGCACCCGCGCCGGCCACGATCCTGTCGACGGTCGCACAGTCAAGGGCACCATCCACTGGGTCAGCGCCAAGACCGCCGTACCCGCTCGCTTCGCGGTTTACGATCGACTGTTCTCGATCGAGCGCCCCGATGGCTCCGACTTTGTCCAGCAACTGAATCCAGACTCCCTCACGCTCCACCACGGCTTTGTCGAAGCCAGCGTGGCCGACGATGATGCCGATACCCGCTACCAGTTCGAGCGACAAGGCTACTATTGGCGTGACTCCGAAAGCACACCAGAAGCCCTGAAGTTCAATCGAATCGTTCCGCTCAAGGACAGCTGGGCTCGCTCCCAGAGTACCGCTCCCGTGTTGCCCGCACGCACAAAAAAGGAAGTTCCCCAGCAGAACTCTGCGCGCGTGCTCGATCCCGTCCATCAAGCGGCCACGGACAAGCTCGTCGCCGATCTAGGCATCAGCTTGGGCGACGCGGTGGTGCTCGCCGAAGACATCGAGCTACAAAACTACTTCCACGCCGTGTGCGTCCGCCACAACGACAACACCCGTTCCGCCCGCTGGGTTGTCAACGAACTCGGACGGTTCCGCGATGGGCAGCCCTTGAGCAACCTGCCTTTCGACGTCGTTGATTTCGCTGGACTGCTCGATCTGCTCGGCGACGACACACTCAACCCTCGCTTGGCCAAGCAAGTACTTGAGATTATGGCCAAGGACGGTGGCGGCGCGTTCGAAATCGCCGAGGCCAACGGTTGGAAACAGATCAAAGACACCGGCGCTCTCCAGGGCATCATCCAAGGCGTCATCGACGCCAACACCGAAAAAGCCGCGGGGGTAAAGGAAAACCCTCGCCTCATCGGCTTCTTCGCGGGTCAAGTGATGAAAGCCACCGGTGGAAAAGCGCCTGGAAAAGTCGTGAAAGAGATCCTCAGCGCAAAGCTACTGGGGTAGCGCAGATACATCGAATATAGAAGCGTCGCCCGACGTCCCACCCTGCGGCGTCACCCGCTCCTGGACTTCAGCCTTGAATCATCGTCTCTCAGCGCTCGTTCTACTCGCCCTCCTGGCTTGCGCTCCAAAGCAACAACCTGATGTCCGCGATGTGTCCGACCCTCGGGTTCAGCTAGAACTTGCCCAAGAGGCTGCGACTCAAGAGGGGCACAACCAAACCCTCGAAGAGGTGCGGCTGGCGAGTTGGGCGATGGCGCTGGGCGAAGACCGCCTCGCCGATCGCACCATGGTCAACGCCGTCCTAGATATGCAAGACTTCCGCGCCGACGGTGTCTTCCGTGCCTCCATTGGTGTCGAGTCCGCCAAAGAATGGAAGGGTGAACCCTACGAGAAGATGATGGCCTTTTTGTACTTGGGGCTGCTTCGCTACCAAGAGGGCGACTACAGCAATGCCTTGGCCATGACCAAGTCAGCCATCTTGGCGGACACCGGTACCGACTCCTCCCAGTATCGTGCCGATTTCGTCCCCGCGTTTGTGCTTCAGTCTCTAGCTTTCCAAGG
>JAACDH010000064.1 GCA_009936995.1 Rhodobacterales bacterium | reverse complement strand
TCCCAGTTCACACCGTTGTCCTGTAGGTCCGTGATTCTTAGAAACTTTGGCCCTACCGGGGATGTTGTAGCCTTCTCGGTGTAGCCGTACTGGAGGCGGTCAAAGACAGCGGACAGCGTGGTCCAAGCCCAACCCTCCGGCAGCCCTTCCTGCTCGCCGCTCACAGGCTCACCCCCGCCTCGGCTCCGCCGTCCGTGTCGAGCAACTCCATCAACGCCTGCATCTCCTCCGTGGCCGTCTGGAGATGCCGCAGGATCTCCCCTGCAATCACATCCGGCTCGGGCAGGTCTTCCGCCCGCTCCACGGACTCGTCGCGCAGCCATGTGATGTCGAGGTTGTCGCCCCGCTTGGCGATGTCCTCCCGGCTGTAGCAGCGAAAGCGGCCTTCCTCGCCCTCGTCGGTTCGGGGGGAGCCGCCGTTGGGATCGGTGCCGTAGGCGTCCACGAAGGGCTGGAGGTGCTTGCGCGTGAACGGCGTGCGCTTGCCGAACTTCGGCATGTTCGTGCGCAGGTCGTAGATCCACACATTCTGGGTGTTGCCCGTGTCGCTGCCCGTGCCCCGCTGGAAGAACAGCACGTTGGTCTTCACGCCGATCGCGTAGAATATTCCAGTTGGAAGCCTAAGAATCGTGTGCAGATCGCACTTGTCCATCAGGTCGGCTCGGATCTGCTCCCCGGTGCTATCGGCAAAGAGCACGTTGTCGGGAAGCACCACGGCGGCCCGTCCGCCGGGCTTCAGGTTCCGGTAGATGTGCTGGACGAAGGCCAACTGCTTGTTGCTGGTCGGAAAGGTGAAGTCGTCCCGTGTGGGGCCACCGCCGCCCTTCTTCGTTCCGAACGGAGGATTGGCGAGGATGACATCGGAGCGCGGCACGCTTGCGCCCATCGGCGACAGGGTGTCCCCGAGCAGCACGTCGCAGTCCATCCCGTGGAGCATCGCGTTCATCAGCGCGAGCCGCTGGGTGTCGGGCACCAACTCCACGCCGTAGAACGCCTGCTTGCGCTGGAAGACCTGCTCGGCCTCGGACAGGTCGAACAGGTCGTCGGTCTGCTTCTTGATGTAGGCATCGGCCCGCGTGAGGAAGCCGAAGGTGCCCGCTGCTGGGTCGGAGATGACTTCGCCCGCCTGTGGTTGGGTGACCTCGACCATCGTGTCGATCACCACACGAGGCGTGAAGTACTGCCCTGCCCCCGACTTGGTCTCCCCGGCGTTCTTCTCCAGCAGGCCCTCGTACAAGTCCCCGAGGCCCTCTTCGCGGGCGGAGTACCAGTCCAGCCCGTCGATGGTGCTCACGATCTTGGCGAGGTTGCGGGGCTGCCGCAGGCTGGTGTTGGCACTCGCGTAGATGCTCTGGACCTTGCCCTTCGCCTCCGTGCCGAGATGCAGCAGCATGGCCCGGTAGAAGTTCATCTGGTCGGTGCCGTCGCGGGACTTCAGATCAGACCAGCGGTAGCCCTCGGGGATGCGGTCCTCGCTGCCCGTCTCTTCGGCCATCTTGAGAAACAGCAGGTAGGTGAGTTCGGTGACGTAGTCGCCATATGAGGTGCCGTCGTCGCGGAGGACGTGGCACAGGTTCCAGAGCTTGGCGACGATGTCGCTGGTGGTGTTCATTCTGTCGTTCCTTGGAATCGTCTCTTCAGACTCTGGATACGGGTAGATCGCGGCAGGCGGAGCCTCGCCTCTTGTTTCTTCTGGTTCGCTCCACGGGGGTCTTTCCTACCCATTCCTTGGACCAGACGGTTTAGGACTTCCTCGTAGCCGTGTGTCTTTTTCGGCCCGACGTGGTCGCGTGGTCGTGTTCGCAAAGGATCACCGATCTGCCGTTCAATGCCATCTGGCCCCGTCACGGGAATCGCGCCGAGGAGATGCGCCCGACCACCAAATATGCCCTCCAAAATCCGAGAGCAGTCATCTAGGTAATCATCGCCAACCCGTCGGAAGCCATGCACTACCTGATGGCGTACCTTCTCCATCTCGCAGAGACCGGTCCAAGCCCTCTTGGCTTCGCCCTTGATGTGGTCCATATCTACAGCCGTAAGGGCCTTGAAAGCCTTGGAAAAGTCCTTGTTGCTCGAGATATGGAGCAAGCGGAGTGCATCGTGGATATCGACGATACCGAAGCCTGCTCGTACGCCACCCACGTACAGGGTGCGTACCCGGAGAGCCTCCCATGTCATCCACCTCACGATGAAGATAGATGTTGAGGACTGACCCCCTGAAACCAATGCGTCTCCTTCCTTTATAAGGGCTTTGATTCCGCTTGGTTTCATCCCACATCCCTCCACAGTTCTTCGCGGAGATCACCAAGCACCTGTTCCAGTTTCCCGCCAAAGACTTTGTTCAATCGGTTGAAGCCACCCTGTGCCTTGAACTGCCCTCGGTCCAGAGCCTCCCGGTCCACGATGGTCTCGACCTTCAACTGCTTGCCGATCCGGTCCAGCCATCGCCGCTGCGGCGGGTTCCATCGCTGCGACGCCAGCACCTTCTTGAGTGCCCGGTCCACCCGCTGC
>JAACDH010000451.1 GCA_009936995.1 Rhodobacterales bacterium | reverse complement strand
GGTGGAGCCGGCTGGGCCGACATTCACCCCACCGATACCATCGCCGCCTGGGAGGGGTACCTCGAGGAAAACCCCGAAGGTCGCTGGGTCATGGAGGCCAACAGCCGCCTCGAGTCGCTCTACCTCGAGAAAGCCAAAGAAGAGAAGTCTCTCGAAGCGTACGACGTCTACCTCGAGCGCTTCCCCGAGGGACATCTTCGCGAGCAAGGCCTCGACGAACGCGAGTCCTTCTTGTTCAACTGGGCCAACAGCACCAACACCATGGAGAGTTGGACCCAGTTCCTCGAGGAATACCCCAAGGCCGATAAAAGAAGGAAGAGCGCCGCTAAAAGCATGATCAATGTACACAAGTACTTGCCCAACCTCGAAGTAGGCGCTCCCATGATGAAGCAAATCAACCTCGCCGAAGATCCCGAAGGCCCCCTGGATGGATGGGAGTTTTCGTGCGAAGTCACCAACAACGGCGAAGCCACTATCGAGAGCATACACCTCACCATCCAGTACCTGTCGACAGGCGGCGGAATCGTGGGTTCTAAGGAGTGGCCCGTCGTGGCTCCCTTCTGGCGCATTCCGATCGAGGAAGAGTACAAGCAGCCGATTAAGCCAGGTGAAACCCGTATTTGGAAGTGGACGACTGGCAATATGCCCGACTCCTGGAGCCGCCAAAACCGCATCTACGCCTCTCGCATCAAGCTGCTCGGCAAGAAGTGAACGGTCACAGGGCCAGCGTAATTCTGGCGCTGCTGACCGCCTGCCAACCCGGTAAAATGCCCGTCGAGATCGACGACTGCTTCGCCGAGGCTCCCCTTCCAGGCCACGTGTATGTGGGTCAGATCGGCTGCTCCGAGATGTCGATCGGCGGCGGGGAACGACGAAACTTCGACTACTGGTTGGCCAACACCCACTTCCGGGCCATCGTACGGCACCCTGAGAGTGCGCTGACCCTCCAAGGCGTCGGCGGTGGCACCTTAGTCGACGCCGCTCCCTGGGACCTCCAGGACCGCCTCCACGAGATCGCCCCCATCGTTGCGGGTGGCTGGCTCGACGTCGTGGACTTTGACGTCGAACCGGACGGCATTCACATCGGCGGCTACGTGGCGTCCCTCCCCGACCGCCCCAGTGAGCACGTCGGAGAGTGGCGGGAAGTTCGTTGGCAGATCAACCCCGACGAACCCTGGCTTACCGTCGAAGGTGCCGACGGGTTCTGGATCCACGCCGCCGGCGACTACAACATCGTCGATGGCCAGGTGTGGGCGGGAACGGTCGTGTACGGCCACGACAGCACCGAAGCCATCGAAGACCTGGGCGGCGCCTTCCGAATCATGGGCACCAACCGACTGATGATCGGCACGCGCATCGACGCCCTTACCGCTCGCGCCACCGAGCTTCAGCAGATCGCTGGCTCCAGTCCGGGTGCGAAGACCCTCGGTTTGTACAAAGGTGAGGTTCGGGTTGGAGTCCTCGCCCTCGAGAGCGGACGGTGGAAACAATGGGTGGATGCTCGAATCGACGGCATCCGGGCCGAGGCTGGCGGTCGCCCGGCCAGCCCGATCGTTTCTCCTGGTGAGCCCACACCCCTGGGGCCCACAGGGTTCATCGAGGTCCATCCGGCTTGGACCAGTAAACCGCGCGCGTTTGTCGTGAAGTGGGCGTCCGTAGACGGCCGGAACGGGCAGTCGATCCTAGCCCCCGAGGGCGGACTGCTGTCCACGGGCGCGGGCAGCTTTACGGTCACCGCTAGCGGCGGCCCTGCGCTCTTAACCACCGAGGTCGACGTGGTCGTCCCAGCTGACACCACGGTCGAAGTTGGCCTGACCGTCGCCCAGCGCTTCGACCCCGAAGACTACCTGTTGGCCGTCACCGGCTGGCGATCCGATCGCGACCGCACCTTTCGAGGCGCCAACATCGGCGTCATTCTCGGTCAAGAGGCGCACGGTGTCCATTGGTTGGCCCTCACGCCCCGCGACGAGATCTCCAAGGCCGTCCAAGGTATCCTCAACGCGCCCACCTTTCCGGTCAAGAACGGCACCCTCGCCACTGGCCCCGAAGGCGACTGGCACATCTGGAGTTGGGGCTGGGGATCGAACACCCAACGCCCGGGACACGGCGCCGTACATACCGCCGGACGTTCGCCGGTAGACAGCCTAGCGACCCTCCAAGGCAGCGCCACTAGCCCCCGAAAGACCGCAGTAGACCTGGCTTGGCTCCAAGCGGTAGGAACCCCTTGGCAGGTGGAAAATCGACCAGACTTCATCCGTCTAGAGGCACCTTTAGACGGCAACATCTTGAACTGGAAACCCTGGTTTGACTGGCTAGACGCCGACATCAACCTCATCGCCCACGGCCCAAACACCTGGGTCGAGGTCCCCGACCCAGACCTGTACGGCGACATCGACATCATCCAGGGCATCCGACGGGGAGCCGCCTGTGCCAGCTCTGGACCCCTGCTCACCTTTCAACTCGGCGACTTGGTCGGTGGCGACGTCCTGTACAATACCACCGCCCCGTTCGCCATCAACCTGGCCCAGGTTCGACTTCGCGGCGGCGCCGACCTGGACCATGTCGCGCTCATCCATGCGGGCGGCGTCATCTACACCGAGTGGACGCCCAACGGCGATGACTGGTCGGTCGAGTCCAACGTCACCCAGCCACAGGGGTGGATGATCGCCGCCGCCTGGAACGATGAGGGCACCCAGTTCGCCACCACCTCCCCCATCTGGATCGACCCTCCGTGAAGCGCGCAAGCCCCTCGTTCAGTCTTCAGTCGACCGAAAGCTGTGAACGGCTTCAATCATCGCGTGAACACCGGTGATGGGGGTATCGGGCTGCACCCCATGACCCAGGTTGAAGGTATGCCCCGTGGGGCCCGCCGCCCGCATGATGTTGTGCACGCGCCGAGTGATCTCTTCGTTGGGTCCGTACAGAGAGATGGGGTCGAGGTTGCCCTGCACCGGCATGTCGCCAAGCACTTTGCGAGCCTCGCCGATGTCGACGCGCCAATCTAGTCCGATGACGTCGGCGCCCGTGGTGGGCAAGAGCTTGAGGAACGGAGCGCTATCGCGGGTGAAGTACAGCTTGGGCACACCCGACGCACGGGCCAATGCACGCTGGGCGTACGGGAGCGCCCACGTCTTGTAGTCCTCGGGCGTCAAGATGCCGGCCCAGGTGTCGAAGATTTGTACAGCGGCGACGCCGTGGTCCATCTGCAGCTGCAGGTAATCACCGACGGTGTCGGCCAACATGCCCAAGATCATGTGGGCGGTTTTCGGATCGGAGAGCAGAAGTTGCTTGGTGTGTTTCCAGCTCTTGGAGCCGCCGCCCTCGACCAGGTAGCAGAGCAGCGTGAACGGCGCGCCAGCGAACCCGAGGATGGGCGTGTTGGGCTCTAGCTTCCGAAACAGATCGAGCGTCTTGGGCACAATGTGCAGGGCATCGGCGACGTCGGGCCGCACAAGCTCGGCCGCGTCCGCCGCACACCGCACCGGATTGGGCAAGCGTGGACCGTGGCCCTTCTCGAAGGTGACCTCGCGTCCAATGGCCTCGACCACCGGAAGAATGTCGGAGAACACGATGGCCGCGTCGAGCTTGAACCGTCGCAACGGCTGCAGGGTGACTTCACACGCCAAGTCGGGATCACCGCAGAGCTCTAGAAACGAGACCTTGCTGCGAATTTCCATGTACTCGGGCAGATAGCGCCCTGCCTGTCGCATGAACCAAACGGGGGTTCGATCTACCGGCTGTCCGCGGAGGGCCGCCGCCATACGTTCGTGCTTGTTCATTGAAGTCTCCGCTCTGGCTCACCCGGTACCGAGCCCGGGACGATTCGGCAACCTCAATGACACTCCGGAAGCGGAGACAACAAACTTCGGTGCCCTCGAACGGCCGCACGCGGTACATTCCGGCCATGACACTCCTTCTCGCGTTGATGCTCTCTTCGGCCCAGGCCATCACCACCGATCGCTCTGGGGTCGCGTTTGATCTCGCGGTCGGCGGAGATCTCACCCTTCCACCCGTCGTGGGCGGCCTATCCGGTATGTTCGCGGCCAACTGGTGGTGGGGGCGGTACGACCACTCCTACGCTATCGGACGCTACTGGTCTCTAGGGGTGAACAATCGGTTCGACCTCCAACTGGCCACCGACGATCTCCGGGTGGCTCCGATGCTGGAGCTTCGGCGCGGAAACGACCTCATCGTCGTCGGCACCTACATGGCCCTAGCGGCCGGACCGCTGGTCGTCAGCGCCAAAGACGGCAGCCTCGTGGGCGGCACCGGACGACTGGCGCTCTGCGGTGAATTCCGTCGGCATCGGTTCTGGGGCTCCACCCTCCGAATCGAAGCCGGCGCCGACTACCTAAACGGATCGGTCGGAGTAGCCGGGGCGCTGCTGTTGGGCGTGCAGTTCAGTCGTCCCGGAGATAACCAAGGCGTCGACTGAATTCCGCCAACAAAAACGGCCGACACGCAAGCTGCGGTCGACCGTGATTGGAAGATGGCCAGAAGCCAGAGACTAGCGTACCGAGGCGACCTGCTCGGGGGTGACCATACCGTCGGCGTTACCGAAGTTCGTGCGCACGTAGGTGGTGACCGAGGCGATCTCGAAGTCGGACAGCTGGGCTTGGGCAGGCATGGCGCCGTTATAGACCATGCCCTTGACCGTAATCTCGCCCATCAGACCGTTGAGGATGATTCCAGCCATGTTCTCGGGGGTGCCGTAGAACTCACCTGCGCCAGCAAGTGGAGGGAATGCGCCCGGAAGACCCTTGCCGTCCGCTTGGTGGCAGGCGATGCAGATTTCGCCGTACAGCTGCTCGCCGCGGGCGGTGAGGTGCTCAAGATCGGCGATCTCTTCGATGACTTCAGCCGGCGCGGCGGCAGCGCCAACAGGTGCCTTCGCAGCAACCTTAAACGCCGGTGACGCGCAGTACTTGTGGCCAGACTTGAAGCTGGTCAACCACGAAGAGCACTCCGTTTGGTTTCGGTGGGCGTAGCGATCGGCAATTTCCTTGTGATCTGTCACCATGTTTCGCTGCATACAGGCAGAGCTCAGCAACGCACCAACGACGGACAGAAGCACTAGAGGAGTTCGGGACATGAGATGACCTCGTGTTGTGGACACGGACTGACGACGAAGCTCAACAGTCGTGAGCTATAGCAAATTGGGCTGCGTATCGCACGGTCAGCGCAGCACATTACTGCGGTGAACGATCCGAAGACTCTGTTCGCTCAAGCATGGGCGTGACATGGGTTTGGCTGGCGCGGTACACGTAGTACACGCCGCCGAAGATCAGGCCGAGGGGCAAGAAGCTAAGCAACGCGGTGGTGCCGATGTAAGCGCCCTTCTCGTCGTCGCTAAATCCACCGCACACGGCGCAGGCCCATGCGGTCGTGGGGCTGGCCAAGAAAGCGACCAAGAGTACTCGAGCTGCGTTCATAAGTACACCTGCCAGTACAGTATCGGCCACAACAGCACGACGAAGATCCAGTAAAGCGTCAACGCCTGCATGCCCCCTAAATTTAACGCGCCTTGTCGAAGCAAGACGAAGACCTTGGCGAGGATACCCAAGCCGATGACGGCGTGGAGCGCGTGGGTCCCCACGATGAGGAAGAAGAACGCGCCGAAGGGCCCCGACGACATGGTCAAGCCGTGGTCCAACAGGCCAACCCACTCGAATCCCTGGAAGACGACAAAGAACACGCCAAGGACCGCCGACACCAAGAACGGCGCTGTTGCCTTGGACGGGCTCTTCTTGAACTGGTGATAGGCGACGACCATCGCCACGCCGCTAAGCAACAGGGCAACGGTGTTGAGCGCAGTGGCCTCGACCGGCAGCCTGGGCTGTCCGGGAGGCGGCCAGATCCCGCCAGGGGTGCTCGCCTTCGAGATGAGGAATGCGCTGATCATGCCCGCGAAGAACATGATCTCGGTGCCCACGAAAATCATGGTGCCAAGCAGCGCATTGGGCACTACCTGGCGCTGCTCCATGGACATGTCAGGAGCGTCTACCCGCAGTGGTTGCTGGCCGTCTCCATCCATGAACGTGGTTCCCATCTTGGTTTCTAGTGCGCTGGAGCTTTGTGCTCAGCGGCGTCATCGTGTGCGTCTGCATCGTCGCCGTGGGCGGCCGCTTCACCGTGCGCGCCGTGACCACCACCGGCCTCGGCCTCGGCCAACGCGCGAGCGATCTCGGCTTTGGCGCCTACGTTCTCCCAGTTCGTTCCCTCGTGTTTCATGACGTCGGGGGAGACACCCGCGAAGAACAGCACCATGAAGCCCACACCCGTGATGAGTGCGTAATGGATGAACGGACGCTCGACGTCGACGTGCATGAAGTGCTTGAGCACCAACCAGGCTTTGACGAAGGCGATGCCAAAGGCGGTGATGAGCGTAAGCCACATCATGTCGAACTTCTCGCCGAAGTACGGTCCGATGAGACTGACTGCGAGCAGCCCTAGGAGGATGACGTAAATCTTTTTGTAGTGAGCCGCGTGGCTCTCACCGTCGGATCCCATAGTTGACTCCTACTTGGCGATGTAAAGAAGAGGGAACAAGAAGATCCAGACCAGGTCGACGAAGTGCCAGTAAATACCGACGAGCTCGACGCGGTGCAGGTACTTGTTTTGATACGCATCCTTGGCAATCCAGGCCATGATGATGCCACCGATGATGACGTGCAGTCCGTGCACGCCAGCCGCGGTGTAGTAGAAGCTCCAGAAGCCGTTGGCCGTGATGGTGTAGCCGTGCGAAATCTCGACGCTCCACTCGTAGCCCTTGATGCAGAGGAACATCACCGCGCAGACGAGTGTCCCACTCAGCAGCTTGGCCGCCTTTTTGCCATCACCTTGGGATGCAGCGTCGTGGGCGAGGACCGCAAAGACGCTGGAAGTGAGCAGCACAAAGGTGTTGAAGCCACCGGCGTACACGTTGGTATGCACGGCGTAATTCGCCCACTCGGGGTGACCCAGGCGGTGCATCAAGTAGGTCGCGAGGATGCCACCGAAGATGACGATCTCGGAGACCACGAGCCACCATATCGCCAAACGTGCGGTGGGCATGCCCATGACGGTACGGGTTGTTGCAATCGGCTGAAAAGCCATGATTGTTCACCTATTGAGAAATCAGTTGGGGAGGTTCTGGGGCCAGAAGTCTTCGTCGCGACCGGGGACACTGTACTCGTAGGGACCTCGGTAACAGTTCGGGAGCTCGTCACCGAAGTTGCCATGGGGAGGCGGAGAGGGACAAGACCACTCGAGTGTGTTGGCGTTCCACGGGTTGTTAGGCGCCTTCTTGCCACGGAACATGCTGTAGAGCATGTTGTAAATGAACACGGCTTGGAAGGACAACATCACCAACAACGACACCGTCGCCAGCACACGAAGCGCCTGAAGATCGGGCGTCGCAAGCTGCGGGTAGTGATTGAAGTTGTAGATCCGTCGATGCTGACCGGCCGCGCCGAGGTAAAACAACGGGATGAAGATAAAGTTGAACGGAATGATGGTGCCCCAGAAGTGAATCTTTCCGAGGGTGTCGTTCATCATTCGGCCAAACATCTTGGGGAACCAGAACGTAAGCGCTGCGAACGTTCCGATGATGGCGATGGGGAAGAATGTGTAGTGGAAGTGGGCCAACACGAAGTACGTGTCGTGGAAATAGATGTCCGCACCACTAGAGCCCAAGAAGATACCCGTCACACCGCCAATCAGGAACTCGGCGATGAAGGACAGGGCCCAAAGCATGGGGGTGGTGAACCGGATGGAACCCCCGTAGAGCGTGGCGATGAACAGGAACATCATCTCGGCGATGGGAATGGAGATGAGCACCGTGGTGATGGTGAACACATTCGCCATGCGGGGGTCGATGCCGGAGATGAACTGGTGGTGAGCCCACACGAAGAAGCTCAGCACGCCGGTGCCGATGACCGTGTACAAGATGGTCTTGTATGCGAAAAGCTTTTTGCGACTGAACACCGTGATAATTTCAGCGGTAATGCCACAAGCCGGAAGGAGCACGACGTACACTTCGGGGTGACCGAAGAACCAGAACAGGTGCTGCCAGAGGACTGGGCCGCCACCCTTATCGGGGTCGAAAAAGCCCGTGCCCAACACTTGGTCGAACAACAGCATGACAGCGCCGGCCACGAGCGGGCCAACCGATGCCATGAACAGGAGGCTGGCAATGCAGATCATCCAGACGACCATGGGGACGTCGAGTGCTTTCATCCCCGGAGCGCGTGCGTTCATCGCCGTTGTGATGAAGTTGATGCCACCGATGAGGAAGGCCGCGAACTCTAGCACGACCGCGAGGAGCCACAGGGTGCTGCCCAAGGGCGTCAGGTTGTATTCGGCCTTGGCCGAGAGCGGAGGATACGCAGTCCAAGCGCCACCGAAGCCACCGTTGTGAACGAAGAACGAGGCGATCAGCACGATGGCTGACGCGAGAAAGATCTGCACCGAGAGGCGATTAAGCCGCGGGAAGACCATGTCGTCGCAACCGATCATCAGCGGGATCAGAAAGTTTCCGAACGCGGCGATGAGCACCGGCATCGCGACCCAGAAGATCATGATGGTGCCGTGGTTGGTCACCAGGGCGTTGTACTCCAAAGGAGATACCGTACCAAATCCAGGCACATTCACGCCGGGAAAAGCCAGCTGCATGCGGAAGGCGTAGGCGAAGTATGCGCCGATCAGCCCCATGAACATACCAATAAACATGTACTGCTTGCCAATCATCTTGTGATCGGTACTTTGAAGCAGCCAAATTTCGGCGAAGGTCGGACCGTGGTGGTGGTCGTCGTGAGCAGTTGCGCTCATATGATTTCCCCATTCGGGTGGGCGGAAGACCGCGAAGTCGAAAGAATTGTTTAGTTGCTATTCGCCGCGATCCAGGCCGCGTGCTCTTCGGGCGTATCTACAAACAGTTGAGCACCCATGATGCCGTGGCCGATGCCACACATCTCTGCGCACTGAATGTCGAACTGGCCAATGGCATTGGCCTCGAACCACCCCTGAATGACGCGCCCGGGGATCGCGTCTTGCTTGAGGCGGAAGACGGGGACCGAGAAGCTGTGCATGACGTCGCGGGACTCAAGATTGAACTTGTAGACCTCGTTGCTGACGATGTGCAATTCGCCGACCGTCTTAATGTCGTCGTCGGTGCCGAGCTCGGCGTCTGCGCCTGGATGCACGAAGCTCCAAGCCCATCGTTGGCCAACAACACGGATTTCCTTTTCGACCTCGGGCATGTCCTGTTTGACATTATACCAAACTTGGACAGCAGCTACGACGATGATGAGGTCGCAGCAAATGACGAGAAAGTGGGGCCAGTTAATCCACTTTTTCAAGTGCTTCTCTTTGCCGGTGACGTACTGGGCAGGCTTGCCCTCTTGGTACCGGAACTTCCAGAGAAGGCCGAAGAACACGAATTCGGTAAGGAAGAACCATACACCCGTGATCACGGTGATCAGTAGGATGAGGTTGTCGATGTCAGCGGCGTACGTAGACGCACGCTGGACCAAAAGGTCGATCATGGTGCTTCTCGAATCAGAGGATTAAGAAAAAGACAGCGCCGATAAACATCGCGCTTCCTACCGTTGTGATCACGAACACCCGCTTTAGCATGGCGTCGGAGTTCTCTTCTACTGCCATGGTGGCCTCCTAGTGTTTACCGAGCGAGGTGATGTGGGCGATGACGTCAAGCACCGCCTGGTCGTCGACCAGCGTCTTGGCCATGGGGACCATAGTCGCACCCGATGTATCATCTGGGTTGGCGCCACGAACACCGTGCTTGAAGTTGTTGAGCTGCGTACGCAAGTACCAGTCGTCGGCGCCGGCGATAGGCGGGGCGTGGAGGGCCTCCATGCCAGCGCCATCAGCACCGTGACAGGCCGCGCAGGTTGCGAAAGCGACCTTGCCCTTGGCGGCGTCGCCGCCAGTAAGTTCGGGCGCCTTGCGCTTCGCGGGGAGCCCCGCGACGTAGCTAGACACGGCGTCAACCTGAGCTTGATTGGTCAGGGTGAGTGTCATGGGGCGCATACGCATGCCGGCGATGTCGTCGAAGTGGGCGCCGCGTACACCTGTCCGGAACTTGCCGATCTGGGCGAGCACGTACCACTCGGGTAGGCCAGAGATGCCGGGAGCGCCGTGTCCGGTGACCGTAGAACCCTCACCATCGCCGTCCGCGCCGTGACAGGGCAGGCAGTAGTTGACGTACAGGTGTTCGCCGTCGGCGAGGAATTCGGCTTCGGTGGGAGCGGCCACGACGGTAGCGCATCCGGACAGAAGGGCAGAGAGCGCAGCCGCACAGAACAGGAGGGTAT
>JAACDH010000450.1 GCA_009936995.1 Rhodobacterales bacterium | reverse complement strand
GATGTCTTTGAGGGCGAGGGCGTGTTTCACGGCCGAGAGCAGCCGTCCGGCGAAGCTCGCCGACTCCAGACGATCGATGAGCTCGGTGCGCACGACCCGCTGTGGATATCCATCGACGGCCAAGGTGACCACGGTACCGGTGAGCGGCGTCTTTAGGTAGCGGGCCTTTATTGCGTCGGGCACGGTGGACTCTTGGGTGAGTAAGAATCGAGTTCCCATAGCGATTCCGGCGGCTCCGAACGCAAGCGCGGCCACCAGTCCACGGCCGTCCATGAAGCCGCCGGCGCCAAGAACGGGGATGTCGACGGCGCTGACCACGTCGGGCAGGAGGAGGGTGGTGGCGACGGATCCGGTGTGCCCGCCGCCTTCTCCGCCTTGGACGATGAGGGCGTCTACGCCCCACTCTGCGACCTTCTCGGCGTGTCGTCTGGCGCCCACCGTGGGCATGGTGAGCACGCCGGCGTCCTTTAGGCGTTGGATGGCCGCTGGACCGGGAGCGCGGGCAAAGCTGGCCACTTTCACCTGTTCCCGGATGAGCAGGGCGACGCGGGCTTCGATGTCCTCTTGGTCGGCCCGCAGGTTCACACCGAAGCTCTTTTCGGTCTTCGATTTCACCTCTAGGATCTGCTGTTCGAGCTGTTCGAGGGTCATGGTTGCGGCGGCGAGAATTCCCAGTCCACCGGCCTCGGAGGTGGCGGCCACTAAACGTGCGCCGGCTACCCAGCCCATGCCAGTCTGGACGATGGGCAACTCGATATCGAACAGATCGCAGATGGGGGTGTGCAGGCTCATGCCTTGATTGCGCCTCGAATTCGGGCTTCTGGGTCGAGCTTCTCGATGATCTCGAGCTCCGCCGCGGTGGGCGCGCGGGTGGTGCCAATCTGGTCGGGGATGAACACGGTGAACCCGGTCCGCTCCTGGACTTGGTCGACGGTGGCCCCTGGATGCAGACTCTGCAGCCGCATCGTCTGTTTAGGACCACAAAGGTCGAATACGCCGAGGTTGGTGACGACCACTCTGATCTCGTGGGCGCCGTTGCAGGGTCCCACCCCGCTGATCCGGTCTACGAGGGGCACAAACACCCGTGGGCTGTGATGACCCACCCAGTAGCTGGTGGTGTGATGGATGGTATTGCCCGGCGCACCTCGCACACCGCGGAGCTGTACCTTGGGCTTGTGGGCGGGTCCCAGGGCGCTGATGTTCTGGTTACCGTGCTGGTCAATCTGTGAGGCGCCCATCATCACGTGGCGCTTTCCCCACCATAAGTTCTCGAAGACCTTGGCGTAGGGCATCCATCCCTCGCGTTTACCTTGAACATCGACCAGATGGGCGACGCCGTCGGTGCACACCAGGTCGGGCTCGAAGGTGCGGAGCGCCAGGCCAACACCCAGCTTGGGGACGGGCGCCATGGGGCTGGCCATGATCTCGCCGTCTCCGCGAAAAGCTTCGGCGCAGGCGATGACGCAGTAGTCTCCTCGGGTAATGCTCATGTGGAGGCTCCCAAGAACTCCGCCGCGAAGGCTCTCCAGGCGTCGGGGTCTTTGGCTGTGGCGGCGTACCGTCTCTGCAGGGCTTCGTCTCGTGGATAGTCGGGGGAACAGTCGGTAAACCAGGCGCCACCCGGGGCTTCGACCACGCCCGTGACCATCATCCGGTTGATCAGGTACCGGTGGCTGCAGGTGTCGTCCAAGCCGATGCGCTCGGTGGAGAGGTAGGTGCGGTCGGCGGCCATGGCGAAGAGGTCGTCGAAGTAGGGGTCGTCGTTAAGATACTGGGCGTTTCCCCTAATATCTGCGCGATGCATGTGGATCAGCGCCGCGTCGAGTTTGAGGGCGGGGACCGCGACCACCTCCTGGCCGGTGTACGGGCAGATCAGCGTCTTCAGCTCGGGCGTCATCACGCTGGAGCCCAGTCCGGCGCGGGTGGGTAGGAAGGGCATTCCCCAGCCGGCGGCGCGCAACCCCTGCAGGAACATGCCCTCGTCTAGCTCGGTGATCTCGATCTCTCCGGCCTGTCGGGCGGCGCGGAAGTGCGGTTCGAGGGCGATGGAGTCCAGGGAGACAAAGGCGAAGATCAGCCGTTTGATTTTGCCGGTTTTACAGAGCAATCCCACATCGGGTCCCCCGTAACTGACGATGGTGAGGTCCTTGAGGTCGCTGGCGGCGATGGCCCGGACCAAGGACATGGGTTTCCGGCGAGAACCCCAGCCTCCGATTCCGAGGGTCATACCGTCCTGGAGTTGAGCTACAACCTGTGCTTCGGTCATTCGCTTGTCAGACATTAGGACGCCTCGCCGACAAAGGCATCGCGGGCCCGGTCCCCTTCGCCCGTCAGGTTGAGTTCGAAGGTAAAACCCTGCTCAAAACGGTAACTTCGGTTTACGTCGACCGGATCGATGCCGTTCAGGCAGGCCTTGGCAGCTCGGATGACGGCAGGAGGTTTGGCGGCGATGTTGGCGGCGACGGCGAGTGCAGCGTCGCGAAGTTGGGCGGCGGGGACCACCTGAAGGACCGAGCCGAATGCGTGTAGCTCGGCTGCTGTAGCCGTTGCACAGGTGTATACCATCGCTCTCATCTTGTGCTGGGGAACCAGCCGAGCCAGGTGGGTGGCCGCTCCTAAGGCGCCCCGCTCAACCTCAGGCAGTCCAAAGGTAGCGTTGTCGGCGGCTATGATGATGTCGGAGTTTCCAACCAATCCAATGCCGCCGCCCAAGCAGTAGCCCTCGACGGCGGCGATGACCGGCACCTCGCACTCGTAGATGGCCTTGAATGCCGCGTAACAACCGCGGTTTGCGCCCACTAGAGCACCGTGACCCTCGGTTCGTTGCATCTCCTTGATGTCGACACCCGCGTTAAAGCCGCGTCCCTCCGCTCGCAAGACGACCACGCGGACCGTGAGGTTGCGACCGAGGGCGGTGATCTGGTCAGCGAGGTCGAACCATCCGGCCACATCGAGGGCGTTTACCGGC
This sequence comes from Rhodobacterales bacterium, assembly GCA_009936995.1. Lineage (GTDB taxonomy): Bacteria > Myxococcota_A > UBA796 > UBA796 > JAACDH01. Next base: position 12,510 of record JAACDH010000450.1, on the reverse strand, counting down.
GGATTCTCCATCACCACTTCGGCGACGCCGTTGTCGTGGATTTGATGGGTTGTGGGCATGACGCTCCCGAAGTGAAACATGTGTCAGTGCCGCTAGTAGAACACGTTTCACTTTTGGGCGCACCGAATTGGGTCGATCCGATCGGGGGCGTCCTCGAATCGTTGGCGAAGAGCGTACTTCATCACCTTCGTGCTGGCATTCCGAGGCAAGACGTCCACGAATTCTACCCGCCGGGGCACCTTGAAGTTCGCAAGGCGTGGCCGTGCCCAGTCGATGAGCGCGTCCTCGGTGAGTTGTTCGTCGGCGACCACCCAGGCCATGCCCACTTCGCCGAGCCGGCGGTCGGGAATGCCGATGACCGCCACCTCGTTTACCTGGGGATGGTTGAGTAGGGTATGTTCGATCTCGGCGGGATAGGCGTTGAATCCGCCGCAGATGAACATGTCCTTGAGGCGGTCGGTGATGCGCAGGTAGCCATTTTCGTCGAGGATACCGATGTCGCCGGTGTGTAGCCAGCCGTCTACGACGTTCTCCGCCGTCGCTTTAGGGTCGTCGAGGTAGGCGACCATCACGTTGTAGCCCTTGACCAAGACGTGACCGGGTTCTCCAGCAGGAACCTCGGCACCCGAGGTGTCGACGGTCTTCACTTCGACGTTAGAGAGCGCCCTCCCCGAGGTCTTGGCGATGGTCTCGGGGGCGTCGTCGTACCGGCACATGGTGGCCACGCCGGTGGACTCGGTGAGGCCATAACCAGTTATTACTCGGTCAAAGCCAAGCTTTTCACGCATATCGTGGATCAGTTGCACCGGAATCGTTGCGGCCCCGGTGACCGCGAGTCGGAGCGTCGACAGGTTGGCCTCGCTGTAATCCTTCATCAAGATGGACTGGTACAGGGCCGGCGGTCCGGGCAACACCGTCACCCGGTCTCGACCGATCCGCTCCAAGACCGCCGACACGTCGAACATGGCTTGGGGCAATAGAGTGGCGCCGCTCAGCAGCCCGGCGATGATTCCGGCTTTGTAGCCGAAGCAGTGAAAGAATGGCGCGACCACCAGATAGCGGTCGGTGCGCTGCAAGCCGACCACTTCGGACCAGTCCCGGTACACCCGGAGGGTCTGGGCGTGGGTGGTGATGACGCCTTTGGCCTCTCCGGTCGTCCCCGAAGTGAACAGGATGTCGCAGACATCAGCGCCCAGCACTTCCACCGAGCCGTCGACCCCAGCTTCGATGAACTTCTCCCAGTCAGAAGTGCGAAACCGGATGGTGGGCAGCTCGGGCCGGTCCAACATTGACACGAAGTCCAGCCCCAAGAAACCGTCCACGGTGAACACGGCTTTCACCTGGGCCCGATCGAGGATGTACCGTGCTTCTTCACCTTTGTACCGGGTGTTGATCGGCACCAACACGCCCCCGACTGTGTGAATAGCCAGGGCTGCCACGATCCACTCCCACAGGTTGGGCGCCCAGATGGCAACGCGGTCGCCCTTCTCGATATGGAGTGCGAACAGGCCGCGGGCCGCAGCGTCCACCAAGGCCGCGAGCTGTCGATAGCTGAGGACCGTGTCGCCGTCTTCGATGGCGTGGGCCTCTCCGTAGCGGAGGGCCGCTTTTTGCACCAAATCACCGGTGCTCTGAAACTCCAAGTCGCCACGCATGATCTCTCCGAGCTAGAACATGTTCTAGCATGCGAAGAGGCCCCGCGGCGATTTGGATTAGCCAGTCGGCGCACCTTGCAGCTTGGCTTGGACCTTTGCGCTGTCGCCGGCCATGAACGTCCAGATGAGTCCGTCGACGCTCAGCGGGCCGCTTCCGTACAGCCAGATGAGGTTGCTGGAGAGCAGGAAGAGGAATGGGGCGGCCGACACAAACTCGTCTGGATTGCTGAAGATCTGACGTGCAGCGTCGATGTCGGCGGTTCTATAGGCCACCAGCATGGTGAAGATCAGCGGGACGGTGATGAGGCGTCCGCCCAGCCCGAAAAAGAGCAAAATGCCGGCTAAGAACTCGGTGCCGCCGGCCATGTACACGTTGAGCTCGGGGAAGGGGATGCCCAGGCTCTCGAAGTAGCCGGTGACGCGCTCGACGTTGTTCAGCTTGCCCAGACCGGTGACCGCAAATGGGTAGCCCCAGTATCCGCGAATGCCGAGTAGACATAGGGGCTGCAGCAGTTTGACGCCGCGGACGTATTGGGCGTAGCGTGCTTCGATTTTTCGCGCATGCTTCCCACCTAGTGACGTTGGATGCTTGTTCTTTCGATCGAACAGGTCAAGCCTTTCGTTCAGGCTACCGGCCTGTACGGCCAGCAGGTCCGGAGGTTACAGACGCGAACTTTTCTTCACGTGGACCTTAGGTATTGCCACCAGGACCCTCGCCTGGGTTACGGTTTCCCTCGTTGGAGGCCTCCATGGACCTACAGATACCTGTCGTCGACCTCAACGATCTCCGCTCGGTCAACGACGAGCGGCGCCAGCGTGCCGGAGAGGCTTTGCGCGTCGCCTTTAGCCAGTACGGTTTAGCGTATATCCAGAACCACGGCGTGTCCCGCGAAGACGTCTTGGCGCTTTATGAACAGTTTATGGACGTGCTCAGGCGGCCACAAGCCGAGAAGGCGACTTGGGGTGGCCCGGACATTTGGTACCAACGCGGGTGGACGCCGCCCAACACCGAACAGGCGGTGGTGGCGGGTGGACAGCCCGACTTCAAGGAGTGTTACTTCGCCGCGCCCGTGCCTCTCGACAAGCGATGCCGCTCGTACTGGCCGCAGATCTACAATGACAACGTGTGGCCCGACAGCGCAGATTCTTACCGCGACGCCTACCTTGGTCTGGGGCGAACGGTCCACGGCGTCGGTATGGACCTTCTTCGTGGATGCGCGCTCGCGCTTGGCATGCGGGTAGACACGCTCACCTCCCGTTGCGAAGGCGGTGCCCACGTGACTCGATTGCTTCGCTACCTCGCGTTGAGTGAAGGCCAGCTCAATACAGGTGTTCTTTGGGGTGAAGAGCACACCGACTTCAACCTGCTCACGCTCCTTCCCGGTGGCGTGTTCTATAAGCATGGCGAGCAAACCGGCGATCGACCCGCGGATTTCAGTGGTCTCAAGCTACGCACCCGTCCTACGCCCGAGCACCCCGATGGCCAGCTGGTTTCGGGTGTTCCTCCGAAGGGCTGCATGGTCGCTCAAGTTGGCCAACAGCTCGAAGTGTTGTCGGGTGGCCGGTTCTTGGCCACGCCCCACGGAATTCACGCGCCTGGGGAGCTAGGCTGGGAGCGCACCAGCTTCGCACACTTTGTGCACCTGAACGGCATGCAGACCGTGGCGCCCCTGGGGCCGTTCCGCGACGCCGACAGCATCTATGCGCCGCCCGTCTTGGCCGGCACCTACGCAATGAAGACCCTAGTCGACATCGGACTTGCGCCCCCGTCCACAATGGATCAGTTCGGCTACCGCCAATACGACCGGTTGGCCCAAATACGAGAAGACGATTGACTTTTGGCTAGTAGGGCCACTCGCCAACCCAGTTTCCGGGCGCGTCGTAGTTACAGACCCAGAGCCTGCCCGAGGTGAACGAGCCCACGCTGGAGAGGGTGTCACAGTCGCTGTAGGCGCAGCCGATTCGGATACTGTCGCGCCACACCACTTGGGTGTAGTGGCCGCAGACGCCGGAACAGCTGTTGCTGTCGTAGTCGTAGTCGGCGATCTCGTCGAACCAGGACTGGACCACTTCGTCGGCGGTGGACTCCCAGCTGGAGACGTACAGGTTCTCGCCGTATTGGTTTGTGCTGTGGTTGAAGTCACAGCGATCTGCCCAGTCTTGGGCGACCGCGGCGACGCCTGAGTCCCAGCTGACATTCGGGAGGGCGGGGGACGGCGTGGGAAGCGCATTCCCTCGAGCGAAATTGTGGGCGGCGACCATCCCTAGCGGATCGGCGCCGCCTGTGCCTGTGCCTGTGCCTGTGCCTGTGCCTGTGCCTGTGCCTGTGCCGGTTCCGGTGCTGGTGCCTGTGCCGGTGCCGGCTCCGGTTCCGGTGCCGGTGGGGTCAGTAATGTTTGAGCCGCTCGTACCCGAGTCCTGAGCGTCGTCAGCGCCGATGCCGCAGGCCACGAGGGTACAGAGCGTGAGTGCGAGTAGTGAGCGTCGTGCGAGCATGAACCGTCTCCGAGTAGAACGGATGCATCTTGACAGGTCTTGAGCGCGATGTCTGGTCGCGAACGCAGAGGTGGCACAGCTTTGACAGTTGAGCCAGTCTGTTAACGAGGTGGACACTGGTTCCCGGTCTTTGTGAGCGGGGCTGGACGGGCCACCTGCTCCATTGGGGCGTGACGCAGGTGGGGAAACGGTGCCCGACTTGTTCGCAGACGACACGCGCCGCAACCCAGTCCGGGGACTCGAAGCTCCGGTTGGAGTGGTTCGTTGTGGGTGGCTAATTGGTACGCTTGGAGGAGACGGGACTACGCCGGAGCGGTCTCAAGAAGCCGCTTCTACTGGGGGGAGCCGTTTCTTTGATTGAAGCGGGGCTAGTAACAATCCACCGTGAGCATGAAGTTGCCCTCGGCGCCGCTGTAGCTGTCTACGATGAGTTCGTAGTTGTAAATTCCGGTTTGAGTGTTGTTCAGGAACGTGTAGGACTGGTTGTTCGAGGAGCCGATGAAGTGGCCAACGACGTCCCAGTACTCATCGACGGCGCACCAGTTGTCGCTCAGCTCGCCTTTGCGGCGCCAACTGGCCCACAAGGGGACGCAGCTGTCGATGGTGACGGTGATGTCGAAGTTGGGTTCGTGCCCGATAAATCCAAACACCCGCTCGTGGCCATCGAGGACGTCGGCGGGCTCGGAGGTGAGGGCGCCCAAAGACATGGCTCCCTCCCAATAGCTGCGGTCGTAGACTGCGGTGCCGCCTTCGTTGGTGCCGAAGATGACGTCGCCGCAGGAGACCGGTGCCGTGAGGCAGGTGCCACCGGCGGGCGGCATGAACACCGTGTAGTCGGCCTGGCAGTCGAGCGCCTGCCCAGTGTCGCCGGTGGTGCTGGTTCCCGTGCCCGTTCCTGTCGCGGTGCCTGTGCCTGTGCCTGTGCCCGTCGCCGTGCTGGTGGTCAGGTTGGTATCGGTACCCGTGGCTGGACCGCCAATGGGCTTGATGCCATTGTCGCAGCCAAGCGTATTTAGGAGAAGAAGCGTGGTGAACATTGCCACAATGTATGTCTGTGGACGGCGTTCCGCGAGTGAAAAACGCCGCCCCACCCAATTAATCTGGTGGAGCGGCGGATTAAATGAGGCGAATTAGGGCGCGCCGTCGGTGAGGTTACTGAAGTCCATCAGCGGGAAGTCTTGGTACCAGTAGGCGAAGCTGCGCAGGTAACCCTCGGGCAAGCGGGCTCCGGGAGGTGTGGCGGAGATGTCGATGGGGATCAGGTAGCTGTCGTCGTCGGCCACGAGCTCCCCGGTCTCGGCGTCCCACTCGAAGAGAATTGCGGACGTCCAGTCTTGGCCAATCCAATCGCCGTTGGCGTCGTTGATGGCGATGTAGTTGGCGAACAGCTTGCCGTCATACTCGGTGAGGCTGTCGGCGCCCCATTGGTCTTCGAGGTAGGTGGTTAACGGGCCAAAGCCGTACCCGATGTGAGCGCCCTCGAACGGGGTCAGAAGATCGACGGCGTTTTCGCCCCAGAGCGCCGGGTCGACGACACCTTGGCACGTGGTGAATTCGATGGAGAGGGCGCCCTCGTAGGAGCCCCAAAGCAGGGCGGTTCCGTTGGTGGGGATCTGGTTCGAAGTCATCGGCGCAACATCGAAGCTACCGTAAGCGATGCAGGACTCTGCGTCTTGAGTGGCTTGGTCGGAAGCGTCGAAGAATGCCGCGGATGCGAAGGTGAGGAACATGGTGGGCGGCACTTCCACAGGATTGCCGTTGCTGTCGAAGCCGGTGTAGCCAGCCAGGGTTCCGTCCGCCATATGGACGGCGTCGAGTTCGAAGCCAACGGCAGCGGGGTCGATGAAAGACGGGCCGTCTGGGGCGGTGTCGCCGGTGGCCGCTGTGCTGGTGAGAACGACTCCGGTTGTGGGGTCGGTGGTGGCGGCGTCGGTACTACCACCGCCACAGGCGACGAGCGTTCCGAGAGCCAGCGTTGTGGCGATTGAAAGGTTGATGCGCATGATTGTCCTCCAGACGATTTGGCAGCTCGTGGACCATATCCAGCCATTGCTATCGTTTCAACCTGGATTTTCCGTGCTACCTGAACAAACGGTGGGTTTTGCGAACGGTCTGTACGATATTTTTGCCGAGGACCCACGCCGAACATGCGGCAAGGCACTCGGAGGGCGCAAGGAATTCCCCGGATGTAGCGATCGTCCTGGCATGGCTTGTTAATAACGATGAACGTAGGTTTATAAGCGATAATGATGTAGGATTAGGTTCCGCATTGTAGACAACCGGTGTCTTGGAACGTCAACGCTGTTGCGGTGGCCGAGTCGTCACCCTGGGGCACACAGACGTGTAGAGAATCGGGCACTTTTAATCGGGTTGTGGATCTTCAGGGGCGAGGGTTAGCCCTGCACCTTCAGCCTCACGGTGTCGTCTACTCCTTCGAGGATTTCGATATTGATACCGTCGGAAAGCCCGACCTCGACGTCGCGGCGCTCGAAGACCTGCTCGCGGGTCTCGATCTCGACGTACGCATCGCCATCGTCGAACTGAAGGACCGCCTCACGAACGGACAGCACTTGGTCGCGACGGTCGAGGACGATGTCGGCGTTGGCGCTGGAGCCGGCGCGGATGAACACGCCTTCGCCGGGCTCGATACGGGCGCGGATCTCGAACTGGACGGCACCGTCGGCCACCACACCCTTGGGGCTGATGTACTCTAGAACGCCGGGGAATCTCTGGCCTTCCATGGCGCCAACGGTGATGTCGAGGTCCATGCCTTCTTTGATCTTACCCACTTCAGATTCGTCGATATTACCCTCAAAGATCATGTCGCTCATGTCGGCCACCAAGGCGATGGTGGTGCCCTCGTTGAACGTGTTGCTCTCGACGATGGACTGACCCGTCTTCACTTCGACCGATAGGATCATGCCCGAGACAGTGGATCGCACTTGCGTAGACACGTTGCCGGTTCGCCGCGAGAAGCCCTCTTTGACGAGTTGGAGGTTGTCGACGGCGGTACGATGCTGCTGATTGTTCAGGTTGTGGTCCAAGACGATTCGATCCAGCTCCGCCTGTGAGATGGCGCCCCGGCCGTGTAGATCTCGGCCCCGTTCGAGCTTCTGGGTGGCATCATCAAGCTCGATCTTCGCACTCTGAACCGAACTTTGTGCGTTGTTCAGCGAGAGCATGTCGGGGATGATCTGGATACGGGTGATCAGGTCGCCGGCCTCGGCGAGGTCGCCGGGGTCTACGTCGATGGTCTGGACTACACCGGATACCCGCGACTTGATGGCCACCTCGTTTCGGGGAACGATTGCGCCGGTCGCGACCGTCTTCAGGATGATATCGGATGTGAACGGTTGCTCGGTCTCGAACACCTCAGGGGGCTCCTGAGACTTCCAGAACAGGAAGCCAAGGGTCATCATGAAGGTGATTAAAGCTCCGATACCAGCAAGAATGGGGAGAATGCGGCGCATGGTTCCTCTAGTCGGCCCTTAGGGCGTCCACGGTCTTGATATTCACAGCACGCTGTGCGGGCAAAAGCCCAGAGAAGAAGCCACCGAGAAGCAGGATGAATCCGGCTCCGAAGGCGACCACGAGGTCCACCCGGGGTTGCCCCATGGAGGGATTGTCAGGGCCGATGACGACGCTGACGATTTGGAGCAGAGCAAGGCCGCCGATAAGGCCGCTGTAGCCAGCTATTCCGGTGAGTACGGTGGCTTCGAGCAGGACCAAGCTGACGACGGAGAAGGGCGTGGCACCTAGGGCTCTTCGTAGGCCGATCTCTTTGGTTCGCTCGCGGACAACGATGAGCATGATGTTGCTCACGCCGACCAACCCGGTTGCCAGGGTGGCGGTACCGACGAACCACACAAACAGGCGGATACCCCAGAACAAGTTGGACATCTTCTCGAAGTCCTTCTCGCTGTTGTAGGAGCCGATGCCTTGGCTATCGTCGGGATGGATGCTGTGGCGATTGCGTAGGACCGCCCGCACGTGCGCCTCGACCTGGGTAGCGCTGGCGTCGGCGTCGCCGGTGATGGCGAACCATCCCACGCGGTCGCCGTAGTTAAACGCACGTTGGAAGGTGCTGAACGGGATGTGGATGGTGCCGGCCTGTCGCTCGCCGCGGTCGCCGGGCATCGCGGACTTGAAGCTGCCGATCACCATGAAGCTGACGCCGTTGATGGTGATCTGCTGGCCGACGGGGTCTTCGCCGTTTTGGAACAGCACCTCGTAGACGGTGTTTCCGATCACCGCAACCTTTCGGTGCCGCTGAACATCGAGGTCGTTGAGGAAGCGGCCGTGGACCATTTCCATGGGCTGAATGAAGCGCATGTCGGGCATGTCGCCCATCACCTGGAAGTTACCTGTTTTGGCGCCGCGTCCGACGTTATTACCGTCTTGGTAGCCGCCAAGCTGGTTGCGTGGGGCAAAGTACTCGATGCCGTCGACCTCACGCTTGACGGCGGCCGCATCTGCGTTGTTGTAGTCGATGCTGCGGCCCGGTTGGAATCCTTTGTAGGGGAGGGAGGTTCGCTGGCCCCAGATGTACACGGCGTTGGTCGCGAAGCCGCCCATCCCGCGCTTGGTGCCGCGCTCAAGGGCGTCTCCGAAGCCCAGCATGACCATCAACATAAACATGCCCCAGAACACGCCGGCTGCGGTGAGCGTGGTTCGGAGCTTGTTTCGCCGCATGGTTTGGACGATTTCCTGCCAGGTGTCGAGGTCGAACATGGCTACTCTGAACGCAGGGCGTCGATGGGACGGACAGCCGCCGCGCGAGCCGCTGGGAAGAAGCCGGCTAATGCGCCGAAGCACACCAGCACGGCCATGGCCGTCAGGGCGCCGACGAAGTTCACCTCGGGATTGCGTACGTAATCGTTCTCGGGCATGAACTGGACGAGCAGCTCGATGACACCTACCCCGGCGACCAATCCGACGTAGCCCGAAAACCCGGTGAGTACGACGGCCTCTAGGAGAATCATCCAGATGATCGAAGCCGGCGTTGCGCCAAGTGCTTTTCGCAGCCCAATCTCTTGGGTGCGCTCGGTGACCGACACCAGCATGATGTTGCTCACGCCCACGATTCCAGCGCCGACGGTTCCCAGGCCGACCAGCCAGACAAAAGCGCCAATCATCGTGAAGGTGGTCTGCACTTGGGCAAAGCGCTCGACGTTATTACGCACCCGGATTGCTCGACTGTCTTTGGGGTCGAAGTGGTGGTTTCGGGCAAACTGGCTGCGAATACGATCGGTCAGCGCCTCGGTCTGCTCGACCGTCGCGTCACCGACGGTCACCATGATCATGGCCATGGTGTTCGACCCGTTGTACGCCAACTGTGCGGTGGTGATGGGGATGTACACCATCCGCATCTCGCCCTCGCTGCCCACGTCCTCGAACACCCCCACAACTTTGTACGAGATGCCTCCGATCTGGAGCCATTCCGAGATGGGGTTTACACCTCGAAAGAGGAACTTCGCGACCTCGGTACCAATCACAACCACCTTGCGTTTTTGCGCCAGATCAACGTCATTGATGAAGCGTCCGCTGGTGATGATCGTGTTTTCAAGGTACTTATGGTCAGGGTGTACCGAGCGAATGCTGAATGGCTGGTAGCGGTCTTTGTACTTTACTATCGAGTTGTTACGACGCCGAAAACGCCCAGTTTTGTACTCTACGGTGGACAGGTCGGCGACCTGTTCGAAGTCCGCATCGGTGAACATGATCGACCGACCCACCGGCTGGCCGTCCCAAGGAAGACTGGTTTCGCCGCCGAAGATCCAGATGCTATTCGAGGCGTCGTCGCGAAACTGCCAGGTGGTGGCGTTCTGCAGGCCCTGGCCCACGCCAAGCAGGATGACGAGCATGAAGATGCCCCAGGCCACCGAAGCCGCGGTAATCGAAGTGCGAAACCGGTTTCGGTTCAGCGACTCGAACACCTCTTGCCAGCGATCGATCAACCGTCTACCGCCATAGCGCCATCCCGAAGGGTGATGATTCGACTGGTTCTATCTGCGATGTCTTGTTCGTGGGTGACCACGATCACAGTGATACCCGAGGCGTTGACGGCTTCGATGACCTGCATCACCTCGTCGGATGTGGTGGTGTCAAGGGCGCCGGTGGGTTCGTCTGCGAGGATGATCCGAGGTTCGCTGATCAGCGCGCGAGCGATCGCCAGCCGTTGCTTTTGACCGCCCGAGAGCTCGCTGGGCAAGTGGTGAGCGCGATCGGCCAAGCCAACGCGATCGAGGAAGTCCATCGCAGTGACGTTGCGCTCTTTCCTAGATATTCCACGATAATAGAGGGGTAAGGCGACATTCTCTATGGCGTTCTTGAACGGGAGCAGGTGGAAGGACTGGAACACGAAGCCGATATAGGCGTTGCGATATTGGGCCGCTTGGGTCTCTGACAGGTCGCGGATAAGCGTGCCGCCCAGGTGGTAGTTGCCCGAATCGTAGTCGTCGAGGATGCCGAGGATATTGAGCAACGTGGACTTTCCAGACCCCGATGAGCCCATGATGGAGACGTACTCGCCCGTTTCAATGGTGAGACTGAGCTCTTTGAGCACGTGCAGGGGCTTACCGCCTACCTGGTAGAACTTGTTGATGTTTTCGAGCCGAATCATGTATGCCGCCGGAGGACTTCAGTGGCCGGTTCTCGAACGGGTTGCAAACGAATGTGGCGTCTGATGACATCTAGCCGTCGGAGAGATATGGATTTGCTTGGAGGAAGTCTTTGTCCAACACCGTCACCGATGGCGTCCGCATTCGTGTCGTCCCGCAATTTCACCCCGAGCGGTCATCGTTGGACCGCTTCTTTTTTTCGTACACGGTCGAGATCTGCAACGAGGGAGACTCAACGGTTCAACTGGTCGCTCGGCACTGGATTATCACAGACGCCAACGGTCAGGTAGACCATGTAAAGGGGCCCGGAGTGGTCGGCGAAACTCCCCGACTTGGGCATATGCAGTACTTCCGATACACGTCTTTCTGTCCGCTCCCCACGTCTTTGGGTGCCATGCACGGCAGCTTTCAGATGGTCCGCGAAGACGGCACCACCTTCGACGCGCAGATCGAAGCCTTCGTGTTGGCTGATCCAGATCAAATGAACTGACCGAAAAGAAGTTCATACGACCCTGGAGTGAGGTGGCGGAAGCAGCGCCCCGTCGAGTCCGGAGATGCGTCCGCCGATGTCCTACCGCGAGGAGCTTGCCAGCTCTGAAACTGCTTGAAACAGACCGTCGGCGGTGACTTGGTCGGCGGCGATAGGCTGTCCGATGGTGACTGTGACCGGCGCCCAGAAGCGACGGGGACGCTTTTGCATGGCCGGCCCGTCCTTGCGACTGAACCAGCTGCCCCAGAGTCCGTCGAGGTGGACGGGGATGACGGGGACCGGGTCGCGCTCCAGGATCTTCTCGATGCCGTGTCGGAAATCGTCCATCTCGCCATCTTCGGTGAGGCGGCCCTCGGGGAAGATGCCCACGGTCCAGCCCTCGCGCAGCTTCTTGCGGATACTCACGAACGCCTGGTCGTAGGTGATCTGGTCGCGCTTGGGGCTGGCGATGGGGATGACGAACTCTTGCTTGGCGAACCTGCGGACGACCGGCAGGTGGGCGAAGCTGACGTCCATCACGAAGTGGACGGGTCGCGGGATGGCGCCGCCGAGGATGATCCAGTCGATGTACGAGACGTGGTTCGATGCCACCACGCAGCCACCTTCTTTGGGCAGGTCTTCGATGCCCTCGACGTGGACTCGGTACATGACGACCGAAACCATCCACACCACGAAGCGAATCATGAACTCGGGTACCTGTGTGAAGATGTAGACGGCCGCGATGGCGTTGAGGACGGCGAGCAGTCCGAAGATCTGCGGTGCGTTCATGCCCAGCTGTTGCAGCACCATTAGAAGCAGCGACATGCCGACCATGCACAGGGCGTTGACGATGTTGTTGCCAGCGACGATGCGACCGCGTTCTTCCGGGGCAGACCGCTGCTGAATGAGTGTGTAAAGGGGCACGATGTATAGCCCGCCGAAACCCGAGATGATGAGCAGGGTGGCGGTGATGAACCAACCCGCGGGACGGCTGAAGAAGGTGCCCAGTCCGATGAGGTCGGTCGGGTCAGCGGCCCAGGGCTGTCCGATGAAAAACAGGACTGCACAGAAGACAGACATGCCGGCGGCGCCGATGGGAACAACCCCCAACTCCAGGCGGTGGCGGCTCAGCTTTTCGGTGAGCATGGATCCGACCGCGATACCGACCGAGAAGAGCGCTAAGAACAAGGTGGCGACGCCCTCACCGCCACCCAAGACATCTTTGGCGTAGGTGGGGAACAGGCTTAGGAAGGCAGTTCCGAAGCTCCAG
>JAACDH010000063.1 GCA_009936995.1 Rhodobacterales bacterium | reverse complement strand
TGGGAATGACCCGATGGAAATGCAGGCCATCGTAGAAGCCGCTCTCGGCCAACGAGAGGAAGTTCTCGGCGGTGATAGGCATGGAATCGAGGAAAATCTCGGCCGTGAACGTGCCTTCACTGGTCTCGAAGGTCGCGGTGGGGTTGGACATGTGAACTCCTGTTGAGAAGGCCACAACATAGTGCTGCACGCGTCGGAGTACACCCCCACCGGCCGTTTTTTTGCTAGACCGCGACTTCGGTGAGGTTTATGGGGATGTTACCGACGCCTTGCAGGGCGGCGTCGAGGGCTTGGCGGGCCCGGGTGCGCTTGCGGGAGTCGGCGCCGGGCTCGGGAAAGTCCCATTCTGCTTTCGCCTGGAAGAACCGCATGAACACATCGAAGATCTTCAGGTCGTAGCCCAGCTCTTCCATGAGCATCTGATTGGCGCGGATTTGCTTTTGTCGACCAATTCGGATGACCTCTCGAACGGGTATGCCTAGGGTAGTGAAATGCGGCTCCATCTCTTTGAGCATCTCGAACTGCGCCCAATACTCCCGGAACTCCCAGGTCCAAAGGCTTGTGGCTTCGGCAAAGCTCATGTTGGTGAGCAGCTTGGGCAGGTGGAGGACGCCTAGCGCCACGTGGCGGGCCTCGTCGCGTTCGTACAGCGTGAGCAGTTCGCTCAGCACAGGCTCAACCTCGGCCTTCCGCATTAACGAGAACAGGGTGAGGGCCATCGGCTCGACCATCATCTGCATCCCTACAAGCTTCTTCACCAGGTCGTCGGTGCGGACGACGTCTTCGAGCAGGCGGGTGGTGGCCGGCCCTAGCGTCGTCGGCACTTCTCCGATCTCGGAAAGGTAGTCGTACATGGTGTAGAAGTGGCGCGCTTCGTCATGTGCTTGGCTAGTGGCGGCGAGCTTGGCCTCTAGGGGCTCGAGCTGAACGGCGAGCTCGGCGCTGATCTTCCAGGCGGCGAGTTCTCCCCACAAGATGATGGCGAACAAGGCTTGAATGGCCTCGCGCTTGTCGGCGTCGAGTTGAATGCCGCCGTGTTTGGCGATGAGCGCTGGCAGCACCTTCTTACCGTCCCAAGATTTGCGCTGACCCTTGTGGTAGATGCCCGCCAGCTTTCGCGCGGCCTTGAGTTCGTGGACATCGCGGAGCTGGTCAAACATGTCGAAGGCGATGGGGACGTCACGACGGTGGCCTCGGGCGGCTTCCCGGGCGCGGCGTCGACGTGAGAACGGATTGAGTCGGCGGGCGGTGTCGCGGATCATGAGGTCTCCATAGCGAGCGGCGCGCGGAGCGCGGATTGAGCGAAGAGTCTGCGAAGGTCGGCGTAGGTTTGCTTTACGTCGTCGATAGCTTCGGGCGTTTGAGCGATCGCGAGCTCGACCACCAGGCCGTGCATACCGGTTCGGACCATGCGAGCCAGTCGTTGTGGGGGCACCGCCAGTCGCGCTAAATCGTGCTCGAACACATTGTGGATGCCTTCGAGTAGCAGGCCCATGGCCTCTTGGTAGAAGGCCTCGACGTCTTGTTTGAGGGGGCCATCGTGGGTAGCCATGCTCATGGTCTCGACCATAAACGGCGCCCATTGGTGAAGGTCGAGCAGCGCTTGAAAGAGGGCGTCGAGGGCCTCAAGGGCCGGATCGAGTCCTCGCTCTCCTTGCTCGAAGCGGTCGATGAAGCGTCGGTGGATTTGACGAAATGTGGCGCGCTGGGCCTCGATGAGTAGATGCTCTTTTGAACGAAAGTGGTAGTGTAACAGTCCTTTTGAGACGCCTGCGGCACGAGCGACTGAGTGCATGGACGCCCCTTGGAAGCCCTCTTTGCCGAACATTCGGGCAGCGGCTTCGACGATGCGTTGTATCGAACGGGCACCTCGGATGTTGGCGCTCTTGGTGGGGAGGGCGAAGGGACTTTTGCTCACGAGTCTCCTAAACTGGCCAGCCAGTACAAGAATAGCATAACCTAAGAAGTAGCTGCAGTGTCAACTGAAATTGATAGTAATACTCGAGAGTTGAGCCACGGTGATAGGTTGGCGGTCTGGAGAACCCATGACACTGAGCTTCTTCTTTGACGTGGTGTGCCCGTTTGCGTACATCGCTTCCCAACGGGTTCGCGCGCTGGCGGTCGAGGCCGACCTGAAGCTCGAGTGGGTGCCAATCCTCCTCGGGGGCGTGTTGCGGGACGTTGGGTCTCCCCAGCGGCCGATGGACGCCATGAACGCGAGTAAGGCCCAGCTGACGATTCTGGACGCCGCTCGGCAGGCCGACCTGCATGGGGTCGAGCTGCACTACACCGAGGCCCACCCGCGGCGAAGCGTGGAGGCCATGCGGGTCTTGGCGGCGGCAAACAGCGCACAGCGGCCGGCGCTGATGGACGTGCTGTTCCGAGCGTATTGGGTCGATGATCTCGACATCTCCGATCTCGATGTGCTTCAGCGGCTCTGTGCCCCTTATGGCATCGACGCGCGAGCGGTCAATCGCGACGTTAAGGTTCGTCAGCAGCTGTTTGACAACACCACTAGGGCCGTATCTTTGGGCGCGTTTGGCGTGCCCTGGTTCCAGCTCGGAGATCGAGGCTGGTGGGGAGGCGACCGAATTCACTTGGTGCGTGCCGCCCTAGGGCTTCCGCCCGAAGTGGCACAATACTCTGGGCAGTCATCCGGCAAAATAGTCACTTTTTACCACGATTTTAGCAGTCCGTTCAGCTATCTAGCGAGCACGCAAATCGAGCGAATCGCCGCCGAAACAGGCGCCGAACTCGAGCGCGTTCCCTTTCTCTTGGGCGCGCTGTTTAAGTCGATCGGCACACCCCTCATCCCCATCCAGACGTTTCCAAAGGCCCGGCGCGACTACCAAGGCACCGACCTCGACGACTGGTCTACGTGGTGGCAGGTTCCGTTTCAGTTTTCGACGAACTTTCCGTTTCGCACCGTCACGGCGCTCCGGGTGGCAATCGCCGAGCCAAAATGCACAGACGCAATCTACAAGGCTGGCTGGGCAAACGATCGGGATCTTTCGAGCCCTGACGTACTGAGATGTGTGCTCGATGAGGCCGGTTTTGATGGGCAGGCTCTGTTGGAGCAAACGCAAGACCCGGCGATCAAACAACAATTATTTGCGAACACCCAGCGAGCTCAGGCAGCGGGTGCATGCGGAGCGCCAACCTGTGTGGTCGACGACACGCACGTTTTTTGGGGACAAGATCGTCTGGGGCAGGTGGAGTCGGCGCTTCGCGGATGGCAGCCGCCCTGGCCCAACCACTCTCTCGTCGTACAATAGGAATCCGGGAGGAAGCGTGAACGACCATAGCTTGATCGCAGAGTTGAGATTTCTAGGCATCGACAAGGACAGTCTTCGGGTGGTCATTTTGCTTCCCCTGATTCAAGTCGCCTGGGCCGACGGTTTAATCCAAAATGCAGAGCGCACAATGATTCTCGAGATCGCCTCCAAGCACGCACTGCTGAGCGAAGATGGCGAACGCATTCTAGAGGGCTGGCTGCTCAACGCGCCCAGCCAAGATTA
>JAACDH010000449.1 GCA_009936995.1 Rhodobacterales bacterium | reverse complement strand
TCGTGGGTGCAACCGCAGGCGGCCCCATCATCAACGACGCCATCGCAGTCGTCATCGATGCCATTGCACTGCTCGGTGGCGCCGGGATACACCGAACCGTCGCCGTCGTTGCAGTCGCCGGTGACGAGAACGTAGCCTGGAATGACGGCAAGGCTGTCGTCGACCAGGGTCGTGGCCGGGTCGCCAACGCCATCACTGTCGCCGTCGTAGTAGAACGTGGCGGTACCTGCGTGGGCAAAGGTCAGTAGTGCGAGAAGCGAGGACATGGAGGTAGTTTATACGAATTGGGTCGCGCTTTGTGGGGTGATTGGACGCGCCTCTAAGCGCCCTTGCGAGGGTAGCGACCGTCGCAGGTTGGAAAATCATCTTCAAGGGTGAGCGTAAAAGAAGCATCTGAGTGGCCAGGCTGCCTGCGTCGGCCGGGTGGGAGAGGTCTCGCGATTCCGCTCGAGCGCGTTACGCCAGTACATGTTCAAACGCGACAAGCTGCCCGACGACACCTGGATCGACTACGACCGTAGCTGGATCGCCTCAGACGCTGCCACCGATCTGCTTGCACAGCTCACCGAAGAGCTCGACTGGCAAGAGCGCCCACTCATGATGTTTGGAAAGCCGGTCATGCAGCCGCGACTGATCACTTGGATGGGCGAGACGCCGTACAAATACTCCGGTCAAACGCTGCCATCGGTCCCCATCACCGGTATCTTGGCCGAGTTGACTGCATCGGTGAGCGAGGCCTGTGGCGTGCCGTTCAACCACGTTCTCGGAAACCGCTACCGCAACGGAAAGGACCACATGGGCTGGCACGCCGACGACGAGGCCCAGCTGGGACGCAATCCCACAATCGCCGCCCTCTCCCTGGGTGTTCGGCGCAGGTTCGCGCTCAACCGAAACAAGAACAAGCGCCAAAAGCGGCATTATGCGCTCGCTCACGGCAGCTTGCTGGTGATGGGAGGCGCCTGTCAACAGGCCTGGCGCCACGCGGTCCCGAAGATGGCGAAGGTAGAGCATGAGCGCATCAACCTCACTTTTCGTCTACTAAAAGGTCCGCCCGGCTGGCGCGAGCCGCTTAGGGACCGCGCCGAACCCGCCACGTCAATCGTTCATCCTGGTTTGTCCGAACCTCGTCGCTAGCGTGGGTTCCGAGCCATGTTCGACGACGCCGATCTAGCCCAAGGCTCTCGATCGGTATATCGTTCGCGCCATGGCCCCTCTGCAACTCCCCACTGTCGTAGAACCCGGCGCCCTTCGGTTGCCGGAACGTCTGCGTGTAGTCACGTTGAACACGGCGGATTGGGCGACGGCTTCGGGTGCGTTGTCCCGTGCGTGGAATGGCGAAACGCGCAGCACAAGTGCGGGAGAGCTGGCGGGCGCAACGGCACTGCAGGCAGCGATGGCGGGCGTTTTGGCGGCAGAGCTTGCCCGTCGGCCCAGTCTATCTGACGAGGTTCCGCTGCTGGGGACCCTCGACGCGGCCATGGTCTCTAATCCGGCGTTGCCCTGGTTCGCCGAGGCGCTGGGGCAGGTGGAGGTGCCAGATGCTGCCTTCGAGATCGCGAGCTCACAGCGTCTGGGTGCGCTGTTTGATGTGCTGGTCGCCCCTTTGCTGGCGTCCGGAACCCTCCAGGAGCAGCTCTCATGGGTGTTCGTCCACTGGTTGCCCTTTCTAGATGGCTCCGTGCGTGACGCGGCCCTCGTGGCGTGGGATGTACTGGCCGAGGAGTCCACATTTCGCGGCGGTGGGCCCGGTCCTGCCGAGGTCCCTGGCCTGGGCGAACTGGTGGGCGAACCCGGCTATAGTTCGGAACAAAGCTGGATGACTGAGGCAGTCCTTGCGGTCAAGCACGGTCCAGTCTGGCTGGCACAGCTCACCGCTTGGACCCAGAAGCCAGTCGTCCGCCTCGATGACATTCCCGAGTCGGCTTTGGCTGCTCTGGCGCATCAGGGGGCCAATGTGCTGTGGCTGGTGGGTATCTGGGAGCGCAGCACGGCCAGTCAGCAGATCAAGCGACTTCGGGGCCAGAGAGAGGCGATTGCAAGTGCGTACTCGTTGGTGGAGTACGTTGTGGCCCGAAGCCTGGGTGGTCAACAGGCGCTCGAGCGATTGCGCCGTCGGGCGGCGAAACAGGGTCTGCGGCTGTGCGCTGACGTGGTGCCCAACCACACCGGACTCGACAGCCGCTGGGTCGCGGAGCACCCAGAGTGGTTCGTGCAGACCGACCGTCTACCTTTTCCGAACTACCGTTTCACCGGCCCCAACTTGTCGGGTGACCCGCGGATTCAAGTGCGCATCGAAGATGGCTACTGGCGCTCCGATGACGCCGCGGTCGTGTTCGAGCGTTTCGATGTTCAAACAGGTGAAAAGTCGTATTTGTACCATGGTAATGACGGCACCACTATGCCTTGGAACGACACCGCCCAGCTCGACCTGACCCTGCCCGCCGTCCGCCGTGCGCTCATCGACACCGTGCTCGGACTGACCCAGCAATTCGGCGTACTTCGCTTCGACGCCGCAATGGCCCTGGCCAGCAAACATGTTCGCCGACTGTGGTACCCCGACCCCGGGACCGGCGGCGCCATCCCCTCTCGCGCCGGTCAGGGCCTGTCCGAGGCCGATTGGGCGCGGCGGATGCCCAATGAGTTCTGGGCGGAGCTGGTCGAGGCCGTCCGGGAGCATGCCCCCGAGACGTTGCTCCTGGCCGAGGCTTTCTGGCTAATGGAGGTGGATTTTGCACGGTCCTTTGGGCTGAACCGTGTGTACTGGAGTGCGTTTAGGGACTGGGTTCGCGATGACGAGCACGGGGAGCACCGGGCTTGGCTAAAAGACGTACTGGGCCGCGAGCCTGAACTACTCGCCCGTTTGTGCCTCTTTCTTTCGAATCCGGACGAAGAGAGCTGCGCGACCGCCTTTGGACTGGGCGGCAGGTACTTCGCAGCGGCCACCCTCCAGGCGACCTTCCCCGGCCTCCCGCTGCTGGCCCATGGCCAGGTAGACGGCCTGCCGGAGCAGTACGGCATGGAATTCCAGCGACCGCACCTCATCGACGGTCCAAATCCAGAGGTGCACGCGCGCCACCAGGCGCTGATAGCGCCCTTGTTGCGCAAGCGGAGCCTCTTCGGTGCCGCCGCAGGCTTCCGGCTGTTCGACTTCTTGTCGGGTCCCCACGCCCAAGAGTGCGTGTACGCCTATTCCCAACGAAACCCAACGGATCGGGCGTTGATGGTGGTGAACGCCAGCCCCGAGCATCGTCGCGGTCGAATCATACAGGCCGCTCCCACAAAGACGGCGGCGGGTATGGAGGCGCCAACACTGGTGCAGGCCTTGGGGCTGCAGACCGGCGCCGGTCGATGGGTTGGCCTACGAGATGTGCATGCGGGCCTGTGGTTCCTGCGATCGGTGGACGCACTGGCACAGGATGGCCTGCACATCGAGCTCGGCCCCTGGCAGACCTGTGCCTTCCTTGAAGTGCTGCCGCTTCACGACGTCGACGGTCGCTGCGCCAAGCTGGCGGCGCGTCTAGGACAAGGGGGCGTGAAGGACCTAAAGACGGTGTTGAGCCAAGAAAACCGCGCGCTTTCGCGGGCCGCAGGTGTTCTCTTGCACCCCACCAGTCTGCCCAGTCGAGAGCGGGTCGGTACGCTGGGCAAGGGGGCGCATCAGTTCGTCGACTGGCTGGCCGAGGCTGGATTTCGGTGTTGGCAGGTGCTGCCGCTTTGTCACGCAGGCCCAGGAGACTCTCCGTACAGCAGCCCGGTCTCACGCATCGGAAATCCGCTGATGATCGACCTGCGAATGCTGAAGCAGCAGGGGTGGTTGACCTCGTCCGAGCTGAAGAAAGGGCAGGTGAAACGGCAACGTCGCCGCGTTCGTTTCCACAAGGCGAGTCGATTGAAGTTACCGCTGTTACGGCGCGCTGCGGGCCGATTGATCGCCGCTGCGGAGCACCGAGAGCACGGTCTGTGGCAGGCCTGGCGGGCCGAGAATCCGTGGGTCGAAGACGCGGTGCTGTTCACGGTGCTGAAGGACCATCACCGCGGGCTGCCCTGGTGGCAGTGGCCGGTAGAGCAGGGGCGTCCCAGTGAATCCGAGCGCGCCGGGCTGCATGAACAACACGCAGAGGCCATCTCGGCGGGTACCGTGCTCGCCTGGTGGTTCGACGACCAGTGGTTCAAGCTGCGAGAGGCGGCCACCGCGAAGGGCATCGATCTGATCAGCGACCTGCCCATCTATGTGGCCCTCGATAGCGCTGATGTCTGGGGTGCACCCAACCTCTTCGAACTGGACGAGGAGGGGCATCCCACTCACGTGTCCGGGGTGCCGCCGGACGCCTTCAGCGCCGATGGTCAGATGTGGGGCAACCCGCTGTATCGCTGGTCTGCCCACGCCGAAGACGGGTATGCCTGGTGGATTGAACGCTTCCGCCGAGCGCGCGCTTGGACGCCAGTGCTGCGAATCGATCACTTCCGCGGCTTCTCCGACTACTTCGCGATC
>JAACDH010000448.1 GCA_009936995.1 Rhodobacterales bacterium | reverse complement strand
GCAAGCCGAAGCAGCGGCCAAGGCGATGGTGGCCGGCGCTGCGTCCAGCGACATGCCTACGTTCACGGTCGATTTACAGGGCGATTGTCGTCTGATTGCCATTCTGGCCGCGGCTGGAATGAACAAGAGCGCTAGCGAAGGCCGTCGATTGATTAAGGGCGGTGGCGTTAAATTCGACGGCGAGAAGGTCATCTCTTACGATTTCGCAGTCACCGCCGAGCTACTTGCGGGTGACGGTGCAGTCGTGCGGATCGGCAAGAAGCGAGCGTTGCGACTGCTACTTTCGTAGTCTCTGTGGTCCCGCGTGTTCAGTAACCTCATTCAGATACATGCCAATTCTGTGTCGGAGTGCGTGAGACATCGCAGTCTTGGGCTATGATAGTGGGGCTTACACAAACACCGGGCGTGGTGTGTGCCCCTCCTGGAGATAAATCATGTCAATGGATCGACGGTCCACTCTCAGCGTTCCTGCGCTTCTGGGCCTTGCGCTCTTCGCGATTCCAATGGTCACGGCCTGCGGCGGCGACTCCGACGGCGATGGCCTGTCCAACAAAGAAGAGAAGGAACTCGGCCTCGACCCCGACGAAGCCGACTCTGACGGCGACGGACTGTCCGATGGCGACGAGATCGAGTTCGGCAGCGATCCGCTGAACCCGGACGCCGACGGCGACTTCCTGAACGACGCCGACGAGCTTGCTGCGGGCTCAGACCCCAACAACCCCGACACCGACGACGACTCCTACCTCGACGGTGACGAATTCGCCGAAGGCACCGACCCCGCCGACTCGGCTTCTCGTATCTACAAAGGCTACTGGCCGTACAACCGTCTCAAAGACGACTTGGGCGACGGCAACTGGTCGGTCACTTTCGTGGCGGGCGATCAATTCCCGCGCCACAAGGGCAAGGACCAGTTCGGCGACACCCTCGACCTTTATGATTACGGTGGAGACGATCAAGATCACAGCTACATCATCATCGACGCTTCGGCTACCTGGTGCGGACCGTGTCAGGCGACCTCCGAGTGGCTCGCGGGCGGTGTTGACTACTACGACCTCGAGCCCGCCTACGGCGCGGTCCGCGAGGGCATCGACGACGGTACCCTCGTCTGGGTCACCGTCATGACCGACAACGCCTCAGTGCAAGAAGTCAAGGCTTGGGATGAAGACTATCCCAACGAGAACATTCCGGTCATGGTCGACAAAGATGGCCGAGTTCAAGACGCGGTCAACACGGCCGGTGGTTATGTCTCTTGGCCCCGTGGCGTCATCTTGAAGTCCAGCTCCATGAAAGTGAAGGAAGCGAACGGTATCGTTCCTACCCTCCTCGAAGACGCACTCAACTACTTGTAGTCAGGTGCCGCAAGGCTAGAAATGGGCAGGATGCGAACCGTCGCATCCTGCCCTTTTTCGTTGGGTCGCCGTTCGAGGCGATCGACGAACAAAAAAAGGGACAGAGCGCGTGTTGCGACCTGTCCCTGTTCGTTTAGACGATCGACTAGCTAACCGCGTCGAGCTTCTTGCGAAGACCCTTGCGGGCGTCTTTCAGCTGGTCGTGTGCGTTGGCGAGCTGCACGGCCTTGGAAAGGTGCGCCTTGGCGCTTGGCTTGTCGCCGGACTGCTCAGCCAGACCACCGAGGTGCTCGAGGCTGGAGCAGAGCTTGTTCCAGTCCTTGTGCTTCTCGGAGAGACCTACGGCCTTCTCGAGGGAGCTTCTGGCGGCATCCTTCTCGCCCGCTTGCATATGAGCCATGCCCTTGAAGTAGGCGAGCTCTTTGACGATGGGGTGGTCGCCCAAGGTGTCGGCGACCTGGTCGGCCTGCTTGAGGAACACGAGGGCCTCGGTGGGCTTGCCTGCGGCGAAGTGGAAGAAGCCCAAGTTGTACAGGTCGATGGGGAGGGACTGCTGCAGCTTCAGTTGCTGGGACAGCTGGAGCGTGCGACCGGCCGCGGCGATGGCTTGGTCGAACTCTTTGAGCGCGCCGTGTGCTTGGGACAGCAGCTGGGTGGCGTTGTGCTCGCGCTGCGGGTTGCCGACGGCCTTGGCGATGCCGACCACGCGTAACAGGACGTCGCGGGCTTCTTCGACCTTTCGACCGGCGAGCAGGGCTTCACCGAAGGACAGACCGGAGTCGAGGGCGAGGGCGGATAGGCCGCTTTGGCCGGCGACTTCGTTGGCGCGCTTGAAGTGTTCGGCGGCCTCTTCGAGCTTGCCGGCGCGGCGATTGACCAAGCCCCGGATATGCTCGGACGATGCCAGCACGCCGGGGATGAAGCCGGTCTTGCCGTCTTTGGTCTCGACCTGGCCGGCCTTGAGGGCCTCGGAGACCTTCTCCATGGCGGCGTTCAGGTTGCCGTCTTGGACTTCGATCATGGCCAGGTGGGTGTAGACCTCGGCCACGCGGGCCTTGTTTTCCAGGGCTTCGTAGAGCTTGAGGGCGTCGTTGCCGCGGTCGCGGGCGCGGTACAAGTCTTGGCGACGGGCGTCCAGGCGGGAGCCCGAGAACAGCAGCCAGGCGTTGAACTCGCGCTCTTCGGCGTGCTCGGTGGCCCAGGCGGTGGCCTCGAGGTGCACTTTCTCGGCCACTTGGACGTTGCCGCCGTTGACCATGCGATCGAGTAGATTCATCCACAGGGTCTTGCGGAGGGTGTCGGGCCAGGTGACCTCGTCGAAGTAACGGGAGAGGTCGTAGCACAGACCCCAGGCGTCGGGGGAGTCGTTGGTGAGGGCCACGGAGCGCATGTTTGCAGCGCGGGCACCGGCACCGTTCTCGGCGTAGACACGAGCCGTCTTGGCGATGAAGCCGTAGCCACGGGGCACTAGGAAGCGCTCCATGAACAGACCGACGCGACGGGCCAGGTCGAGGCCCTCGTCGTCTTGGTTGGCTTCGAGGACGCCTTCCCGCCAGCTGCCGCGCTTGAAGCGGTAGATCCAGGTGTTCATCTCCTTGGAGAACTGAACCTCGGCAAACAGGTCGTCTTGGGCGTCGATGAGGTCGTCGATGGACTCGGGCACGAAGCCGCCCATGTCGGCCACCAGGCGAGACGGGAAGGCCTGACCCATGAGGGCGGCGAGGTAGGCCACGCGGCTAGCGTCGTCGGCGTTAGCGTATTGGCGCTTGCCTTCTTCGGCGGGCGCATCGGGCACCTCCAGCTCGCTCTCGTCGATGCTGGTGGGAACCAGGCTGGCCAAGGTAACCTCGGAGAGGTTGCCGCTGATTTGGTCGTTCTCTACCAGAATTTCAACGAGCTCTGCGATGAAGCCGGGACGACCGGTGGCGATCTCGGCGATGCGGGCTGCGTCGGCGGTGATGCTCTTGGATTCGAGGAAGGCTTGGGTTTCGTCGGCGCCCCAGGGCGCGATGCTCTGGACGACGTGGTGGTTGGCGCCGCGATTGTAGAAGTCGAGCAAGGGCAGGGGGTACAGCGCCTTGGTGATGTCGGACTCGGGCTCGTCGAAGAGCACGATCATCAACTTGGACTTGGCGTCGCGGGCCTCGGCCAT
>JAACDH010000447.1 GCA_009936995.1 Rhodobacterales bacterium | reverse complement strand
GCTGCTCAAGAAGGACATCGGTTTCATCATCACCGAGAGCATCGACCGCGACGCGAACCAGTGGGACACGGACTCCTCGACGCCTGGCAGTAACGCAGATCTCACACGCTTGCTGGCCCTCCGCCAACAGCTCATCGCCACCACCGCGATGACCGAGAGCCTACCGATTTTCGCGTTCGGCGTGGGTAATGGTGGCAGCTTTACCGGTGTGTTCTCCAACATGTGCGAAGACGAGGGCCTGCCCATCAAAGCCGTCGCCGCATTCAGCGCCAACTGCTCCAGCTGCGGTAATGGCGAGGTCCCCACTTTCTGGTCGATTCCCGAACAAGATCCGGCCCAGTTCGTCAACGACATCAAGGCCGACTTGGAGGGTCGGGGCGTCGCCACCCAATACGAGATCATCCCCGAGTTTCCACTGCTCCCGGACTTTTTCACTCGGAATCCCGACGTCACCGCCGACCAAAGTCAAAGAACCTTCGACGAGCTGGTGTCGCTGATGATGATCGACGCCAACGGTGTGCGTTTGATCCCCGACGCCGACGCCGACGATCGCGCCGACCAATATGGGCGAATTGGCCAAATCAAGGGTGCTGATTTTCGTTCTGAGGAGCTCAAGGTCGCGTGGACCCTGCATCGAATGAATGGCTACTACGCAAAGGAGATCCGCGACTTCTTCGCGAGTCAGCTGTAGACTGTCCCCATCGCCCGAGCGAACTGGAGAACATCGATGCGTACCTCTCTCACAACCAGCACTTTTGCGCTCCTCTTCGCCTTATCCGCATGTGGCGGTGGTCAGTCCGACGACGACGACGATCCTTACGTCCCACCGCTGCAGACCACACAAACCGCCGACACCGCCGTCGAGCTGGGCTTTAAGCAGCTGGATGAAGTGCGCTTCCACGCGTTCATCGGCTGGGACGCCAACCTACAGATAGTGGTGGCACCCTTCGACCAAGGTAGTCAGAACATCTCGGCGTACATCATCACCATCAACGACGTCAGCGGAAACTGGAGTGAAGAAGAGAGCGAGTGCGAGATTCTCATCGATCTCGAGAACTACGCTCCCTCGCCAGACGCGGCCCCAATGTACACCTGGGGCCTCGACATTCCCCAGGGCACGTTGGTAGCCCGCGAAGACTGCATCGAGCGCGGCTGGGACCCCGAGGCCTTCGCCGAGGGCAGCCCCTTGGCCGACTGGGCCACGTTCGACTACCACCTGCGACTGGGAAGCCAACCGAATCAAGAGCTCATCGACTGGCTCACCCCATCCGCCCCCGAGACCGACTGGAGCATCGATCGATACGCAGGCGGCAATTGGTGGTCCGACACCGCTGGCCTCACCGGGGGCGACGACGACACCTACTTCTATGCCTACGAGATGGGCATGGATTACGAGATCGACTTCGATACCCGCATGGACCGGTTCGCCATGGTCAACGACCAAGGCGCACTCTCCACCGGCTATTACATCATGCGGATGAAGGTGTACTGGGACTTGTCCGATGACATCTAGCGACTACATCGCGTCGAGGGCCCGCTGGTAACAGTCCATCCACTGCGGGTGGATCTTGTTAAAGTATATGGGCTTAAATGGCCATGGCGGAGCTTTCACGTAGCTTCCAAAGGTAAGGTGGGTGAGACCATCGGGCCCCGACTTCCACGAGGTTTGGGTGATGAAGCCGCGCTTGCCGTCATGCTCTAGCTCGACCATGTGGCCTTCGACTTTGGTCACCCGAATGGTGAGCCGGCGATGCATGGCGCCCATATTGTAGGTAAGCGCGGCGTTTGCTCCAACTCCCGCGCTGGGCTCGCCCATGCCCCACTCATCTACGCAGTCCGACGGAAAGAAGCGCCGCAGGCTGTTTAGATCGCTGAACATCGCCACCAACTGCTCGGGCGACTGACTGACATCCCGCACGACCACGACGTCGGAGGATTTTCCGTCCCAGGGCTTTGGCTGGCCGGCCAGCGCCAATCCACACAGCATCCACATCACCATTCTTCGCTCCGTTCCACTTTCGGTTAGGCACCGGTCATGACAACCCTCGCCATCATCGGAGACGTCCACGCGCACATGCGGAACTTGTCCATCGTGCTCGCGCAGATCAAACGCCACCCGGTAGATGGCATCCTCTTGGTTGGCGACATCGGCAGTCACGACCTGGGTATGTCCAGGCAACGTACCCCAAAGCGAGACAAGCGCTACCACGGGTCGCTCAAGGAGGTCTTTTCCGCCGTAGCCATGCTGGGAAAACCCCTCGCCTACGTACCCGGCAACCACGATCTCCCGACACTACAACAACGGGGAAACGCCGACCATACGGTCCTCGACGTCGGTGGACTTCAGGTGGCGGGTATCGGCGGGGCGGGCCCGGACCTGTTTGGATTTTGCTACGAGTGGACCGAGGACCAAATTCGCGCCCGGCCATCGCCGCCCTGCGATGTCATCCTCGCCCACTGCCCACCCGCACGCACGCCGCTCGATTTGGTCATCCGGCGGGACATCCACGTAGGCTCCGAGGCCATCCGCGAGCGCTGCGAGGCCCACACCGGCTTCCTCGTCTGCGGGCACATCCACGAGTCGGCAGGCTGTATTCAGCTGGGCGATTGCTTGGTCCTCAACGCGGGAGGTCTGGGCAAACCGTTCGGCCGACCGCTTTATGGCCTGATCAAACGCGATGAAGATGGAGACCACGCCTCCCTCTACGACCTAGAGGCCGGCACCGAGCAACACTGGACCCGAACGTGAGCGGCGACGACGCGCAGATGAAAGCCCTGCTCGAACCCTACCGCCCGCACCGCACCCGAACAGTTCGCCTTCTAAAACGAGGCCAAATCCAAGCCCCTCGCTTCGGTCCACGGACGTCGGTCAACAACATCCGAGGACGATAATTCTCCCGCGACGGGTTAACGAGCCGCCATGAATATTCTGCTCTCCCTGCTGTTGTCTGCATCTGCCTTCGCCCTGCCCGGCGCAGATGCAATCTGGACAAACCTCTCGAAGAAGCCCACGGTGGCCGACTGCACCACCGCAGACGACCAGCCCTGGTGTCGCTCCACGGCGGTGCTCCACACCGACCTAGCCAAGATCCGAGAGACCCTGTCCAACATGGCCGAGCACGTCGAGGACTTCGAGAGCATCCTCGAGCTCACCAAGATCGACGGCGACATCATGCACGTGGTGATGGACTTCCCCACGCCGCTGGCCGACCGCGATTACGTGGCCCGCTACACCCAGACGATCACCGAAGAAGGTGTGGTCACAATCACCTGGAGCCCCGAGAGCGGCGACAAGGCCCCCGCCACCAACGGTCGCGTACGTCTCGATAAGTTCGCGGGCAGCTGGACCCTCAAAGACAACGGCGATGGCACTACCCACGTGGTCTACCTGTGGCAAGCCGAGTACGGCGGCAGTCTGCCCTCCTTCGCGCTGGGTACAGCCCGCAAGAAGACCGCCATCGAAGCACTCAAAGACCTCGCAAACGCAGCCGGAACGACCTTTACGGCGCCTTAGAAATCCCCATGTGCGAGTCCGCGAACGCATGGCCCGTCACGGCTTTCCGCCCAGCCGGATGAGCTTCAGGGCCCGGTTGGGCCCATCCGACAGCCCATCGCCCGCACCGCATTCGAATAGCGGCACTGCCTCCGCTCTAGCTCACCAGCTTTGGGATGCCGATGGTCAGTCTTGGACCAACGCCCGGACAAACAATGCACCGTCTTCACCGCGGCCCAAGGCACGAATCAAAGCCGAACCTACGATGACACCCTCCGCGTGGCCCTCGAGCGCTTGCACATCGGAGCGTTCAGCGATTCCAAATCCGGCGCAGACCGGCTTGGACGATACCTTTCGGACGCGGTCGAGGTAGGCCGATACCTGGCCGATGTCGAGCTTACCACCCGTGGTACCGGTAACCGTTACCGCGTACACAAAGCCGCCGCTGCGATGACAGAGGCGACGTAAGCGATCGCTAGAAGTCACAGGGGTCACCAGCTGAATCCGCGCCAATCCAGCGTCTTCGCAAAGCTGGTCCAGCTGTTCACCCTCTTCATCGGGGAGATCGGGAATAATGAAACCGTGCACGCCCACATCTGCGGCGTCGCGCACCAAGTTTCGCAATCCGTAGGCCAACAGAGGGTTGAGGTAGCTCATCAGCACAACTGGCGCCTGGAGTGGTCCACAGCTGGCGAGCATGCCCAAGATCCACCGGACAGAAACACCGTTTGCGAGTGCCACTTCACTGGAACCCTGAATGGTAGCGCCGTCGGCCATAGGATCGGAGAAGGGCACGCCTAACTCGATGGCATCGGCCTCGACCGAGACAGCTTGGAGCAGCTCACAGAAGTCCTCTTTGTTCGGATAGCCGGCAGTGAGGTACGGCATGATGGCGACATTGCCGCGCTTGGGAGAGCGAATGGCGTGTTCGAGTAGAGAAGAGGGCGTTTTCATATGGCCTCCGGAGTGGCCGAATAGCCTTCGATAATATCTAGGTCTTTGTCGCCACGACCCGAGAGGTTGACCAGCACCGTGGTACCTGGATTCTCCTCCGCCCAAAGCTTGGCGCCCGCTAAGGCGTGAGACGATTCGATGGCCGGAAGAATGCCCTCGAGCCTGCAGAGCTCACCCAGGGCTTCCATGGCTTGTGCATCGGTGACCGAGCGATACCGAGCCCGCCCCAGCTCGTTGAGCAGCGCGTGTTCGGGACCCACACCCGGATAGTCGAGGCCAGCCGAAATCGAGTGAGTCTCTTGGACTTGGCCGTCATCGTTCTGAAGCATGACGCTGAAGGAACCATGCAAAACGCCCGCCGAACCCTGGGTAATGGTGGCCGAATGATCGCCCAGAGCATCGCCCCGCCCGCCCGCTTCAATGCCCCAGAGCTTCACCGACGCATCGCGAATGAACGGATGGAATAAGCCGATGGCGTTGGAGCCACCGCCAACGCAAGCAATGGCGACATCTGGCAGGCAGTCGGCGCGCTCGTTGATCTGGCGTCGCGCTTCCCGGCCAATGACCGACTGAAACTCACGGACTAGCCAAGGGTAAGGATGTGGCCCCACCGCAGAACCGAGCAGGTAAAAAGTGGTTTCGGGGTCGCTCACCCAGTCCCGCATGGCCTCGTTGATTGCCGCACGCAGGGTTGCACTGCCGCTAGTCACCGACACGATCTTCGCTCCCAAAAGCCGCATACGCCGCACGTTGGCTGACTGCCGCTTAATGTCGACCGCCCCCATGTACACCGTACACTCCAGTCCTAGGTGGGCACAGGCCGCGGCGGTCGCGACGCCGTGCTGACCGGCCCCAGTCTCGGCGACCACACGCTTGGCCCCCATTCGCTTGGCGAGCAGCGCTTGGCCGAGCGCGTTGTTGATTTTGTGCGCGCCAGTGTGCGCCAAATCTTCGCGCTTCAACCAGAGATCAATCCCCCAATGAGCACCCAAGCGTTTGCACCGGGTGAGCGGCGTAGGCCGACCCACCCAATCGTGCAGCTCACGAGAAAGATCATCAATAAAGCCAGTATCGGCAAGGGCCTCGCGGGCCCCCACGTTCAAGCGCTCGAGCGCACCGACCAGGGTCTCTGGGACGTAGCGGCCACCCCACACCCCATAGCGACCGCGCGCGTCGGGAAAGGCACCACCCATCAGTGAATCCCAAGTCATTTCGCCTCCACCGACCGGGCTGCCCGCACAAAAGCACGAATCTTGGCCAGGTCTTTGATTCCAGGCGCCGACTCGACGCCACTGCTCACATCTACGCCAAATGGAGAAACCACTCGGATCGCGTGCGCTACCGTATCGGGCCGCAGCCCTCCTGCCAGTATCACGCGATGTTTTGCTGCAACTCTCGCCACCCGAAACGGATCTGCAGCGACGCCCCGCCCCCCACCCAATGGGCCGTCAACCAACACCCAATCCGCCTCAAGTGCGTCGACTTGGTGGGCCACATCCGGGCCATCGCACAGCGCTGGCAGCCGAACGACCCCAGCCGGCAATGGGGTGGTCCAACTCGCGTCCGCCTGAATCGTCCACACGTTCAACGCCAGAACCGCTTGTAGTACTTCGTGGTCCGGCGTCCGGAACACCGCGACGGAACGAACGTGAGCCGGGATAGCCGCCAGTAATGGCACAGCCTCCTCGAGGGTGACCTGCCTCGGGGAGCGTGCAAACACCAGTCCGATGGCGTCGGCGCCCGCGTCAACCGCACACAACACCTCGTTTACCGTTCGCAGGCCGCAGATCTTTACAAACACGCCGCCCCCGCCGTCCGCATGGCACGTGCCACCTGCTTCGGATCGTCTGCCTTCAGCAACGCCGAGGCCACCAACGCAACCGAATAGCCCTACGATGCAGCCGCACCGACGTCATCGGGGGACGCCATGCCGCTCTCGGCCACCCAACGCACGCCCGGTGGCAACATCACCGCTAAATTAGCCAGTCGTTTAGGGACCACCTCCAGCGTCTGAAGATCTCGGGTATTAATCCCGACCAGCAGCGTGAGCTTGTCTTTCCAGTCCCGTGTGATCTGGCCACAGCGGACCAGGTCCGCGTCGTCGAAGGCCTCAAGGAGCACAAACAGCTCGGCGTCTCGAGCAGTAGCGAGCATCGACGCCATCGTGAGGTCATCGAGCATTCGAGCGATGAGCAACACACCGCCTGCGCCGGCCTCGCGGGCCTCCCAGATTTGCACGGGATCGACCAAGAAGTCCTTCCGCATGACCGGAATCGATACCCGACGTGCGGCGGCACGCAGGTGGGTGAGACAGCCATCGAAACGGATGGGTTCGGTGAGGACGCTGATGGCCATCGCGCCGGCGGCCTCGTAGACCGACGCCCGATCCGCGACGTGCTCAGGACCCACGTCTTCAGCGACCAGACGACCCGACGACGGCGCCCGTAGCTTGCACTCCGCGATCAAATCGAAGGGGCTCATTCGCAGCGTCGGCGGTTTGGCCTTGCTGAGGGCCAGGGTTCGCCATTGGCCGAGTGTACGAACAGTCAGGGCCTCCTTGGCGCGATCTCGACTTGTTCGAGCCATTTGATCGAGCAGCGCTTCGGGCATGGTCGCTCCAGACATCCCCCGGTCCCTATCTCATACGTCGCATCTGTTCACGTCCTCTGGCAAGATGCGGTCTCGGAGTCTCCATGAACCGCCTCTTGCTCCTCGTCCTGCTGGCCTGTAATGGTGGCCAACAGCCCGAACTACCCGCTCGTAATATCATCCAGATTGCTCCTGACGACGCCCAAATACTGCAGGTTCGTGAAACCGCCGTGCGCATGTTGCCGGCCTTCATCGAACGTCTCACCACGCCGACCACGACCCAAACCTACCTGGGCCTTAACGGTCGGTTCGAGGAGGACGGCCACGTCGAGCACCTCTGGTCAGGGCGGCTCAAGGTCCTGGACGACGGATTTTCCGGCGTCGTCAATCGTGAACCAGTCATCGGACGGGATGGCCATCGACGACGGAACTGTTGTCGGCAGGTGAGTCTAATCGCGCGCAAGACCTTCAACGCGGCGGCGGGCTTCTTTGTCGAGTAGCCCACTAGGCGGAGAATGGGTCGCGTTGGACGGGACGGAGCGAGCGCTCTGGCATCCGGTCACCGGTCGTGGGTTGCGCGTCCACCCCCAAACGCCACTCACCTCCCCTCCGCCGGCTCTCGCCGCCCGCCTTCGGGATCTCGGCTTTATCGATCTCTACGTGTCTTCGCGATTCCCGGCCCGGTCGCGTTGGGCCGTCCTGCTCCCCCAAGAGGGTGAGCTTTGGCACGCCTGTCCGCTGGAGCGCGGCCCCGGTGGGCTGCCCTTCCGCGCGACGCGTGTTCACTCCGTCTCAATCGAAATCTGGCGCGCCTGCGACGGTCGTCACACCCTGGCACAGATCGCCGAACGGCTGGGCCTTTCACTAGACGATGTTTCTCAACGAATCGCTCCCTGGACCCAGGCCTCTGTGCAAGCGCTTCAGCTTCGAGGTGTCCCCGTCCGGAACCGTGAGCCTGGACTCGCACACCTGCTCACGAGGGAGCGTCCGGCTCACATTAGAAGGGACGAGCACTATGCCGATGGCGCGACGACGCTCGACAGCTATCATCAGGATCAGATCACAACAGCTGAGAATCCCTTCGATGACCGTGAGATAACCTTTGCCCATAGCTCTGAGCGTCCACACCCCGCATTGCACAACCAGACCTTCGGCCAAGCATTGGCTCACGGTTTGCAACAGAGAAACATCCCTCTGGCCGGGCATGTTCTAGAGATAGGACCGGGCACCGGTGCATTAAGCGAGGCCTTCGTCGCCGCGATCTCACCCGCCCAATATACCCGACTCGATCTCGCGCCGGCGTTGCTCAAAGCACAGGGACAACGTAGCCCCAACAGCGTGAGCCTGTTGGGTTCCGCAACGGACGTCCCCCTCGCCGACAACAGCGTCGATCTAGTCTTGTCCAACGAGGTCATCGCAGATTTGCGTGCGGCTCCCACCGTCGAGGGGTGGTCTGTGCAGTCCGCTCCAGGTCAGACGCTGTTCAACACAGGCGCCTGGGCAATGCTCCGCGAGGTGGCCCGGGTTCTCCGACCCGGCGGGTGGGGTTACGTCAGCGAATTCGGCGCTATCGACGAGCTGCCACAAGAGACCACCCACCTCGACCACCCAGAGGTCAGTATTCACTTCGGCCAGCTCCAACAGGTCGCCATCTCGTTGGGCCTCGAAGCTGAGCTGGTTCCTGTGGGCGACCTGCTCTCTGCGAACCGAGGGGCGCTCTGGCTTTCCCGTTCCAGTACCGAGGCGCTTCGAGCGCTGTACCATAGACATGGCTCACGGCTCACGGCTCACGCTCGAACGCCCTCACAGCTCAGTCTCCCCTGGGTCGTAGAGGGCTTGTGGTGGGTTCCAATTACCGAGGCGGGCTGTGCGCCAATTCTCGACCGGCTCTGGGCGCTCTTGGTCCACAAACCCCACCCAGACGGGCCCAAGACTGCCGCCGACACTGGAGTGGCCGCGGAGAGGGACTGACACGACGACTCACCCACGGCGCCATCGAAATCGTGAGCCGTGAGCCGTGAGCCGTGAGCCGTGAGCCTATGTCTCTAGTGACTGAACGACCTTGAGAACCGCGCCGCTGTCGATGGCTTCGGCCGCGCGCGCTACGGCCTCACGCCCCGTCCCCATGCCCACAGTCTCGAGTCCTAGCGCCGCGTTGAGCAACACCGCATCTCGGTGGGGCCCTTTGACGCCCTGGAAGATCGCCATCAATGCGGCAGCGTTCTCGACGGCGTCGCCACCCTTCAAATCCGACGCCGAACAGCGTGGAATACCGTAGTTATCGAGGGGGTCCACCTGATGATGATGCACCTGGCCCGGGGTGACTTCCCAGCAATCAAACCGACCAATCGGAGTAGCTTCGTCCCAACCCGGTGCACCAAAGACCACTTTGCAACGCTTGATCGGAAGCCCCGAGAGCGCATGTGCCATCAACGCACAGGCCTCTAGGGAGAACGCGCCCAGTACCTGGTGTGGCGGCAGCGCAGGGTTGGTGAGCGGCCCCAGCATGTTGAACGCCGTGCGGATCTTCATCGCGCGACGAACGGGCACTACGGACTTCATGGCGGGATGAAAGTGAGGCGCAAATAGGAAGGTAAATCCAGTTTTTTCGAGCTGGTCCTCTGCTTCTTTCGGTCCGTCAGGAAGCGAAATTCCGAGTGCTTCCATGACGTCGGCGCTACCGCTCTTACTGGAAATGGAGCGATTGCCGTGCTTTACCACCCGCAGACCACAGCCCGCTAGCACCAAAGCCGTTGCCGTCGATACGTTGATGGTGTCGGACCCGTCTCCACCGGTGCCACAGGTGTCGATGAGCGGCGCCCCTTCGGCCGCCACAGCCACCGGACGCGCCGACGCCCGCATGCCCTTGGCCATCCCCAGTAGCTCCGCCGAAGTCACGCCCTTTATCCGAAGCGCCACCAGGAGGGCTCCCTTCACACTCGGATGGACTTCGGGGTCAGTGAGTCCGCCCATCAGAACACTTCCCTGCTCTGCAGTCAGATCATGGCCTTCTAGCAGCAGTTCCAGCAACACACGCATTTTGAACTCTCCGTGGGACGTGCCCAGTAACCCCAACTTCTGGGAGTTGACGAGGTCTGGACGGAGTTCTCTCGTATGCTTAGGTCAGGGAGGTCTCATGTCGGACGAGGTGTTTGAGCGCAGTGACAGCGAGTGGCGCGCGAGCCTTACAGGCCTACAGTACGATATCCTGCGTAGAAAGGGTACAGAACGCGCATTCACAGGAGAGTACTGGGACACGTTCTCCGCCGGCGACTACCACTGCGCGGGCTGCGAGCTTCCCCTGTTTCGCAGCGACACAAAATTTCGCAGCGGCTGCGGCTGGCCATCGTTTAGCAGCGCTGTCGAAAACGGCTCTGTGGTCGAAGTTCGCGACGATACCTTGGGCATGAGCCGCACCGAAGTGCTGTGTTCACGTTGCGGCGGCCACCTCGGTCATGTGTTCAACGATGGGCCGGCCCCCACCGGACTTCGCTACTGCATTAACAGCGCATCTGTGACGTTCGCCCCAGACGAACCGTGACCCCGTGGCTATTCTGGATGCTCGCATGCCACGCGCCAGAACAACCCCCCGAGGCCGAACTGGACGGACCTCTACAGCCGCTCAGCGAGGCGCCCTACACCACCCTTCAGACCACTTGGGCGCCCCTCGAACCGCCGGAGCAAGTGCGCGCCGACATGGAGTCAGGTGCGCTAATGTGCACCGACCTCGACCAGTTCATAGGTGCAGGTTTGGGCGTGGTTCAGACAGATGGGGCG
>JAACDH010000446.1 GCA_009936995.1 Rhodobacterales bacterium | reverse complement strand
CGAGGTCACCGTCGAAGCGGCCTACGCCGAAGACGCTCAGAAGCTCGCCTCCAAGAAGGCGCGGTCGGAAGGCGTGGTGGTCAGCACCGAGGCGGTGTAGTCTGGCGCCTTAGTGAGGATCCCGCTTGACGCAGCTACAAGATGCCAACGACATGGGTCGCACGTTCGATGTGGACGTGTGCTTGGGCCGTGGTGGGTTTGGTGAGGTGTATCGGGCCCGAATGAAGCAGCCCGGCGGCCTGACCACAATGGTGGCCCTTAAGGTTCTGTTGGCGGGGGTCGACCCCACAAGCCAGCCGGTCGAGCGTCTCCGCGACGAGGGGCGGCTGCTGGCAGCCCTCGAGCACCCCGTGATCATGCGGGCCATCGACATCACCGTGCTGGACGGACGGGTGGCGTTGGTGGCCGAATATATCGACGGCCAAGACCTCACTGAGTGCTGTCGCGGCGAAGATCCGGTATCCCAGCGGGGGCTAGCCCACGTCATCGGCGAGGTGGCTAGCGCGCTCGACAAAGCTTGGTCCACGCAGGCCGACAATGGCGAGCCCATGCGGCTGGTGCACCGCGACATCAAGCCGTCGAATATTCGCATTGGTCGGCACGGTGAGGTGAAGCTCCTAGACTTCGGAATCGCTCGGTCGGATGAGGTCGTGCGCGAGGCGAAGACTGCAGCGCAGATGGTGGTGGGAAGCCTACAGTACATGGCACCCGAGCGGTTTAGCGACCGTCCGCTGGGCCCCGAAGCCGACGTGTTCGCCCTGGGCTGCTGTCTGTTCGAGGGGCTGTCTGGTCAGCTGCTGTTCGCCCGCATCGACCCAGCGCGTGCCCTGCGCTTGGCCCTCGATCCCGAGCAGTACACCAAGCACCTGTACCGACGCCGCAGGGCCCTCCGAAAAGACACCGATATTGGCATTATCGCGCTGATGGAGCACTGTCTGGCCTACGCACCCGAGGACCGCCCCACCGCCGCCGAGCTGGTCGAGTGCTGCGATGTGCTGTCGGGAGAGCTTCCAGGGCAAACCGTGCGATCGTGGGCTCGCGCCCGAGACTGGCCCGATGTCGCCGAAGCCGAGGGGCCGCTCACCGGCCGGTCGTTCACCGAAACCATGGCCGCGACCAACACCCAGGGTCATGCCTCGGCGTTGGCGAGCGGCTCGCGCAAGGTGGCGATGCCCCCCGAGACTGCTGCCTTCTCTGCAGCGATTAGACCTTTTAAACCTTCGATACCGACGTCAGATCTCGCGCATCGGTTACCGGTAGCGGCGCCCGCCCACGAGGTGTCGACGGATGGCTATTTTAACGGTCGAATGGCGATGGTGGGAGTGCTGCTGCTGCTGTTGGCGGGCGTGGCCACCGTCGGTGGTGCCGTGGTGATGGGCAGCGCGATGTACGTCAGTGGTGCTGAAGAGGTTGAGGATGGGGCTGTCGACGATCCCATGGAGGCCACTCCCCGCGAAGATGCTCCCGTCGACGAGGCACCGGGACCCATCGAATCTGCACCGCAAAAACCCAGTCCTATCCTACGTGAGCGGGTTGGAAAGTTTCCGGTGGTAACCCCCGCGCCGGCCATTGGAACCCCCGAGGAAGACGAGACCACTCCCGCTCCTGAGGCGCCAGGCTGGGACCCACCCGGACCCGCCCCCGTCCTCAAGCGCGGTATGGGAACGGTTCGGGTCAACGGCGAGCAGCGGGTGACGCTGCGGGCCAATGGCGTCGTTCACAAGCTGGGGCAGGTCCCCGCCGGTCGGTACGTGGTCTACGTCGACTTCGGCGCTGGGGCCAAGCGGTCGATGACCGTCGATTTGGTGGCCGGCGAGGTGCTCACGATGAAGTGCAACACCCTGCTGTCGGACTGCATCTACGACTAAATGGGCAGCGTTGTGAGCTGCGGACGCACGATTGCGCCGTGCACCAACGCCTGGAAGGGGCCACCGCACAGCTTCAGGGGGGCATCCGCCTATTGTCCGCTCCAGATCGACTGGTGGATCTGCAGTGTCTTGCTGTCCTGGACAAAGGCGATGACCGACAGCCCCGAAAACGACTCAACCGTGTGAGCGGAGTCGTGGTCGATCATGTTGCTGATACCCGTTGTGTCGTCGTAGTCCCCTTGGAAGGTCCAGCTCTGCTCGAAGCTGACGGACTCGCCTCGGACGAGGGGGTCGATGGAGAGGCCGTTCTGGTCCGGAACCATTTTCTTCATCACGTGGTGGAACTCAGTCTGGCCGTTGGTTCCCACGTTGAGGTAGGTCACGTCCTCGATGATGACGGTGTGCAGAACGAGGTGCTCGCCATCGTAGTCCTGGCCGGGAAGGAGCGTCACCGAGGCGTCGACGGTCTGGCCGTCCAGGGTGACATCGATTTCCATGCCCAGATGGCACGGCACCTCGGCGAACGAGTCGAAGTCCGCGTCGGTGTACCCATCATCGTTGTTCATTTCCACAGGATGAAAGCCATTTT
Organism: Rhodobacterales bacterium; assembly: GCA_009936995.1. Classification (GTDB taxonomy): domain Bacteria; phylum Myxococcota_A; class UBA796; order UBA796; genus JAACDH01. The sequence goes on along the minus strand of JAACDH010000446.1, from coordinate 13,521 downwards.
CACCATCGACCTGTAGCCACGGGATGGAATAGCTGCCGTCGGACGGAGGCGGGATGTACCCGGTTCGTCGGCTCACGCCCTCACTGGAGACATAGGGGTCGCTGCCCACCTGATAGGCCAGCAGAACGTAGTCCCCCTCATTTTGGTGAAGCACGTCCAGAATCAACGCGTCGGCGGGGCCGCACGGGCTGCAAGTCGAGCCGCCAAAGACCTCGTGCAGGGTCTTTCGCTGGAAGGTGCCGTCGCAGTTGCCGTCGAAGGGGGCGAGGCCGACTTCGGAATCGGAGTCGTCACAGTCTCCGCCAGAAACGGAGACTCCATCAGCATCATTGTCGATTTCTTCCTCTACCGGAGTGCTACATCCAGCGAGCCCAGCGGCCACCAGGACGAAAAGGGCCGGAGCATACGAAAGCGTGGTGGTAAGCGTCATTGAATTCTCCTCCTACAAAGTATCACAAGGGCAGTGTCGAGTTCTCGGCTCGTTGGCGTGGGTGCATCCAGCTTACGAAATTAAGCACCGGGAATTTGGCTGAGCTGCTGGCTCACGATTTCGCCGTGCACCAACGAGGTCACGGTGCAGGAGCGCGAAGGTTCCTGGCTGGTGGTTCGTCCGCCTACCTAGGCAGGCCTACTTGATGGCATTGACGAGGTTCACGGCGACGCCCTCTGCGTCCCCGTCCATCGCCTGTACAACCACCTGGTACATCCCCACGTTGCCCGCTGAGCGCCAAGCTTTGCCGAGGATGCCCCGCACCTCGACGGGGTTGCCCGGGGTCGCTTCCACGTACTGGTACTTCCCGAAGTAGGGCATGTAGAGCCTCGCAGTCCCCTTCTGGACGGAGAGCGTCGCCACCACGCCGGGCTGCTTGTGCGTGGTGCCGATGCGGACCTCAAGGGGCACCATCCCTCTCAGTCGCTTGATCCCCAAGTCGCAGGTGAGCTTGAAGTTTCCGAAGGGAATGACTGTGCACTGCGTCGTGAGGCCCGACGTGGAGCCTTTGGACTCCGGGACGGCGTCGACCCACGGGTTTGGCGGCGGCGGGATGTCGATGCCAAGGACTTCGTTTCGACCGAACGGGGAGGGGGCCTCCGTGGCCGCCGTTTCCGTGGCGGGCTTCTCGACGAGCCCAGGGGCGACGATGTTGGCCAGCTTGGGTTGGGGCCGCAGCGACGCTAGCGAGTCCAACTTCGAGCCCACGACGGTGAGCTGGGTCAGCTCGGGCAGCTCGGGTAGGCCCGCCAGCGACGTGATGGGGTCGTGGCCCAGATGCAGGCGCCGGAGTCCGGGGAGGGTAGGGAACCCGTGGAGCGTGGTGAGGCCGCCGCGTACGATGTCCAGGGACTCGAGGGACGTGCAGCCCGCCAGCCAGATCAGGTCCACGGCGGTGTTCTGGAGGGTCAGATGCTGGAGGGACGCGCAGGGCAGGGGGCCCGTGAGGGCCGCGCCGTCGAGGGACAGGCGGCGGAGGTCGGGCAGGGAGGCCAGCGCGCTCGCGTCGGCGAGGGCATTGAGCCGGATGCGAACGAGGCGACCGTCGGTGAGGCCGGCGGCGTTGGGGCCCGGGGGCTTCTTGCCCGCGGTGTCGTACCAGGCGACTTCGACGCCGCCCGTGAGCGTGGCCACCGCAGTGGCCTCCGGAACAGGCGGGGTGATGCCGCCGCCGCATCCGAAAAGGGTGCCCAGCCAACGCATGGCGAGAAGGGCGCTGACGTTAGAAAGCATTAGAGCACCTCCGGCGACAGCATACAGGCTTTTCGCTGTTCGCGTGGATGCCCTCTTTGCGCAAAACAAGGACAAAAAGATCCCTACTTAAGCAAAACCTCAGTCGATAACAAGTCATATCGAGAGGAGGAGGGCAGCTGTTTTGGAACCGTTTCCGTCGGCCGTGTACAGTGTCTCCTCAGGAGGCCAAGATGGTAAGATCTGCCGCGGTTTGGGTTGGTATGGGGTCGCTGGCCCTGGTGATGGGCTGTGGCGAGGCCACGCAGACCTACACGAGTTCGTTTCACGCACAGTCCACGGCCGGACAAACCGATGGTTCGCTGGGCGCCCGTGGAATCGGTCCCATTGCGAAGGGCGGGGAGGTGACGGTGCGCGGTGAACTGAACGCTGAGGTCATCGAAACCGCTTTGTTACGCCACCAGAATCAAATCGCGTACTGCTATTCTCGGGCGCTGAATGCCGACCCGACACTGGCGGGCGAAGTGGTGCTGACGTTTACCGTAGAACCCGACGCCACCCTTACGGACATTGAATACAGCAGCACAGACATGCCCGATGAAGGCCTTCGTCAGTGCTTGTTCGGGCGAGTACGTCGGCTGGCCTTCCCGGCCGATTTGGTGCATGCACCCGTTCACATCACCTATCCATTTACGTTCAGTCCCGGCTGACCTGCACCATTTCTCACGCATCCAGAGGGCACATCATGAGGAGCGTGAATCCGGTCTGGAGGACTTGAACGGCATCCGGACCGGCCGAGGTCTTCCACATGCTGCTCCTAGACGGCGTGTACGTGGCGTATGGCGACTCGGTTCGCTGGTCCTCACCCTGCGAAAGCCGTACGCGAACGGGACCACAGACTTGATCTTCAGCGAGGTGGAGTTGGCCCAGAGGCTGGCCGCGCCTACGCCGCAAGATGACAACCTACGCTTTCGCTCGATGGCTAGATTGATTGCCCAGTCGCCTGCGTCGCCCAGGCGCTCTTCGGGCTTCGCGATACGCCCAAACAGGGCTATACTGGACGGGGAGGTGCCAGATGCTTCCTATCCTCCGCAAAGAAGAGGCGAACAGATGCACCAAACCAATCGTCTACTCACATCAGTATGGCTTTCATTTGCGCTCTCCGGATGCGGCTTATGGGCCGGGCCTAACAATTTCGATACCGGACCGACCGATTGTCGAGATTACGGCTGTGACGGCAACACAGACACGTGTATTGAGGATCTGACAAATGGAGGTTCGTGGTTCTGTGACACAGACGAAGATGGCGACGGTTCTTACGACTCCCAGGACTGTGACAATAGCGATGCGACCGTATATCCAGGCGCAGAAGAGCAATGCGATGAGATCGATCGCGACTGTGATGGAAACGCGTTCACTACCGAATGTGACGACATTTTTGGTCCCAAGTTTCGGTTCACGATGCTTAACGCTGAATCACGCTACAATCACGATCCGGGAGGCATCGGTGGCATCGGTTCCAGTGACCCAGACTTGTATGTAGAGTTTGGTGAAAATCTTGGTTCACTCAATGAACAAAACTGCTACACGGAGGAAGTAGAAGATGCATTTGTGGCATCCTGGAACGAGCATTGCGATTTCACGTTTCAGAACGGCGATAATTTCAAAATAGCGTTGATGGATAATGACACCGTAGGCGCAAAGCTTATAGAAAAGTGGACTTGGGAGGGTTTCGCCGAAATGAAGGAACTCCTTTCACAGCCTGCAGGCGAGTATCAACTGCAGGACGAGAACAATGTAAACACGTGGTTATGGTACCGTATCGACCGGCTGGATTAGCGGTGATTCCCGTCTTCGTTTGAAACGTCAAAGAACGACGCACCCTAGGACACAACAGCCCCAGCTAGGTCTACACCTCCCCGGCGCGTTGGTACATGGCTCGGATTGACGCCATCCGGGGCGTGCACACCGTGTTGTCGATATAGAAGTCGTGGGAGAGAGATGGCGGCCAGAACAAAGAGCAGAATGACTCCGCGATAAAAGGCGAAGTACCGTGTGATGAACTGGGCTGCGTAGGAGAAGTCGCTTCGGCAGCGGGGCGACACCTCGATCTGGTTCGACGGGGCGGCGGTCGAAGCTTGGAATGCGCCGCCTTGTGTCCGGCCAGACGGCCAGCTCAAGGACTCGGATGTCGCCATCGTGACGGCATTGACGCTTGAAACTGTCTTCCACCTCCCGCTTCGGCAGGCCGAGGGGTTCCTCGCATCCCTGATTCGACGGATGGGCGTAATCCCGCCTAAGTCCACGGCTGTCGTCGGTGCTCGGGCCGAAGGTGCGTGGCGCCAACGGAACGAGGCGCTGGGGCCGAGCGGTCGATGCCTGTCGTTTTGGTGGCCGGCGAAGTGCTTACGATGAAGTGCAACACCCTGCTGTCGGACTGCATCTGCGACTCAATGGACGGATCAGGGCAGCCAGCGAGGTAGCCAGCAGTTGTTCTGGCAGATCGTCGTGATGTGCGTGCCGTCGATGGCGGTCAACATCACCCGGGCGTTACCGCCGTGGTCGGCGTGGCTGGTGTAGGCAATCCATTTGCTGTCCGGAGACCAAGCAGGATGCTCGGACACGCCCGGGTCGCCAACGATAAAGAGTTCTCCGGTGTCAATGTGGACCAGTTGGATGTCGAGGTCGTTGGCGCTGCGTCGGGTGACGACGGCGACTCGGCTGCTGTCGGGGGACCAGGCGAAGTCGACATCGGTAGAGCCCGGGGAGAGCGGTTTGATGCGCTTGGCACCGCTGCCGTCGGAGGTCATTCGCCAGACGGCCGGCCCGCCTTGTCGACTGCTGATCCAGGCGATCTGGGTGCCGTCGGGAGACCAACGGGGGTGCACATCGTCGGCGGGGTGGTTGGTCAAGCGACGTGGATTGGTGCCGTCGGCCTCCATGGTGTACACCTCGGCGTTTCCATTGCGACTGGTGCCGAATACGATGAGCCCTGCAGGCGTGATGTGGGGCTCGAAGCTGCCGTGTTTCTGGTCGGTGAGGCGCTTGATACCCGTGCCGTCGCGGTTGATTCGGTATAAATCGCGGTAGCTCTCGGCGTCCGACTCGAAGGCCAGCCAGCTTCCGTCCTGTGACCAGCTGGGGTTACGGACCTTGGTGGCGGCCTGGGTGAGCTGGACGGCGCTGGTGTCGGCCAACGAGGTGAGCCAGAGCGACTCGATGTGCTCGGGGACCTCGGTGATGCGGATTTGAGCGCTGTGGGTACCGCGGGGGTCGGGTGCGGACGGGTAGCTCTGCTTCTCTAGCGTGCGAGAGCCAATGGCGAAGCCCGGAGCGGTATAGACCACCGTTTGCAGGTCGTCGCCTTGGCCCTGCACAACCAGGATCGTACCGGTTGGCTGGACGACGGACGGACCAGCGGGCGATCCGCAGGCCCATAGTGAGAGGAGGAGACTTACGGGTTGCATGCGCCCGGCGTACCGCGGACGGCGTCGGCTACCACGTACGAGCCAGCGGCGGCCCAGCGAGAGAGCAGGACGCGGTTCCAGCCGGGCTCGAACTCCCAGTCGCCTAGGTGGTTCCACTGGCTACCATCGCCGCGTTGGTTCACGACCTGACGCCCGACCTCAACGTCCGACGGATCCCAGCCGAGGAAGGTGATGGCGGCGGGACGGTCCCAGGCTGAGCTCCACCAGGCTTCAACGCGGAAACATTGGGCGGTGTCGCTGTAGAACCAAAAGTTGGCGGGGTCGGCCACGGCGTCGGTGGCGGCCACGAAGTAGCCGGTGTTGTAGTAGCCGCTGATGTTTGCGCTGGACCACCAGCTGCTGCTGACGTCGATGTAGCCCTTACTGGTGTCGTTGGCGCCGTTGTTGGAGTCGATGACCAGGGGCACACCGGGGGCCGAGGGGGGGCCACCGGTGGTTCCACCGGTGGTTCCACCCGTGGTTCCGCCCGAGGATAGGTCGCCGCACGCCACCTGAATTTGGTTCAGGTAGTCGGCCCAAGGCCAGTGGGCGCCGGGATCGGAGCGATTCCAGGGCTGTAGTTGGCCGTGACCGATGATGTGGTAGCTGTCGCGCGGGATGCCTTGTCGGTCGGTAATTTCGCACGCCAGCTTGGCGGAGCGGCTGATCAGACCGGGGTCCCAGCTGGACTGGCTGCCGTAGCCTGCGTGCTCAATGCCCACGCTGATGGTGTTCATGCTGGTGCCGTCGCGGAAGCAGGCTACGCCGTCATTGTTGCCGCAGTCGTACTGGGCGCTGATGTGCCAGGCGCGGTCGCTTTCATCGACTAGGGCCCGAACTTCGGTGCCCTTGTCGTTAACCACATAATGGCTGCTGACGCCGGTCGAGGGCTTGGTGAGCCAGCTCCAGCAACCACTGTACGAACCTTCGCAAGTGTGGATGATCAGGAAGTCGACGTCGGCGCCCCCGCGGCTGTTGTAATTGGGCGAGGGCGAGCAGACTGTGGTCGAACCGCTGCGGGTAAGATCGATGCTGGGAATCGGGAAGTCCGGGTGAACCACCTTGCCGGGCATCACGCGCAAGCCCTCGACCTCGAAGCCTTGGTTGAGGATTTGGTAGACCTCATGGTGCACGTATTCGGCGGCGGCTTCGGGGTCCGAGATCCCAGAGTAGCGGGCGACGACGTTGGCCCACGCGCCGAGGCTGTTGGTGTTGATGCCCTCTTCTTCGGCCCACTGGGCCATTAGGTATGCGGTGGCGAGTACATTGGCGACTCTGTCCTCTTTAGCCGCTTGGGTGTGGAAGCCGGCAAGGGTGGCACCTTCTTGGATGTTTCTTCCGCGAAGGCCCATGATGCCGTGTCCAGTGACCTGTCCGGGGAACTCTTCGTGACCCTCGACCATCTGCATTCGCGTCTCGGCTTGGGAGATGGCCATCAGCAGCAGTGCGGGCACACCGGTCTCTTCTTCGGCCCGGTCAAAGATGCCAATGGGGCTGTCAGTGTTGACTTCGGAGGAGAGTCCGGAGTTTGTACAACCGCAAAGTAGGGCGGCGATTAGAGGAAGGACGGTGAGGGGGCGGAGGGAGAGGCGTGCCATGGGGGAGCTCCATAGATGCGGTGCAGTCGCAATATATGCGAGGCTCATGCCAACCCCTGTGAGTCGATCAGTTAAGGTGAAAAGTAGGTTATGGTGTGAGGCACGACGGTCATGCGGTTTAATTGTCGCGTTCTTTTGGACGGTTGTCCCTTGGGTGCACCAGATCTGGAAGCGCGGACTACTGGCAATCCATGGGCTGGACGTCTCGGCAAGTCTTAAGGGCCTGCTCGGCGCCAGCTGCATCTCCAAAGTGGGCGCGTAGCTTACTGAGATTAACCCAACTCCGCGCCATTCGGGGATTGAGCAGCACCGCCTTTTCGAGGGCGTCTCGGGCCCCTTTCACGTCGCCGTCTGGGTTGCGGGCTTTGGCGAGGGCGTCCCAGAGGTCGGCGGATCCCGGGTGCAGGAGGACGGCGGCTTCGAGGACTGCGCGCGCGGCGGCTGCGTCGCCGGTCATCGCCAGGGCGACGGCCAGTTGAAGGTGTGCCGCGGCCTCTTGGGGCCAGCGATTGACCGCTCTTCGTAGGCCATCGAGACCGCGAATGTCTTGGTGGGCCACCTGCCAGCTGGCCAGGACGAGGACTTGGGCCGGCTGGTCGAGTTGGCTGTCGAGCAGCTTGCGGAGATCTGCCATAGACGGGTGGGAGGGCGGTCGTTGGCGCATCAGGCCGCGCTGGGCTTCGATGCGGACGGCGCGGATGGCGTCTCTGGCCAAGGTGTCCCGGATGGGATGACCGTAGGGGAGGGAGAAGGCAGCGGCCTGTCGGATCTGGGCGTCCTCGTGCCGGCTGGCGACGGTGAGGTGGTCGAGGATCGTAGGCTCAAGGGCGACGTCGGCCATGGACCGAAGCAAGCTGGCCCGCCACTGGGGTTGCCGCTCAAGGGTGAGGGCTGCGTCCAGCAGCTGCGCGGTATCGGCCTGTCGCTGTCGGGCGGCGTGCAGGGCCGTCGCTCGGGCCGTCGACGGATGCGCTGCTGGATTTTGGCCCCAAATGGACAGGGCGTCGGAGGCCCAAGCGGCGTCTTGGTCTGTGTGGCAGCGGTTACAGGCGTTGGGGATGCCCAGCTTCTCGGTGAGCAAAGGGTTGGGAACAGAGAAGCTGTGGTCTCGTCGAGGGTGGCGTTCCATATAGGTGGTCTGGGGCATGTGACAGTCCACGCAGGAGACATCGCCGCCGTGGTGGTCGTGGTCGGGCGTGTCTTTGTGGCAGTCCTGGCAGAGGGCGTCTCCAGTAGTACGGAGGGCGCCGCTGTGGGCGTCGTGACAGCTGCCGCAGGTGACACCTGCGTCGTGCTTGGAGGTGCCGGCGAAGCTGCTCCACTCGAAGTCTTCACTGCGCACCTGTCCATCGGGCCAGTAATCCGCAGAGAGATCGGGGATCTGCGGTGTGAAATGGTCTAGGAACGCTGCCCCAACGGGGGCGCCGTCTGCGTGTGCTAGGCGTCGGGAATGGCAGGCCGCGCAATGGTTTACGTCTTGTTGAATAGACGGAAGCTTAACGCCAGACTGCACATGTTCTCCGGCAGGTCCATGGCAGGCCTCGCACCCCACGCCGCGCTCCTCGACTTGGGTGTTGTATTGCTCGGTTGCCACGTCGAAGCCGATGATCACCTCGGTGTTGTGGCAGGTGGCGCACTGGCTGTTCCAGGTGAGGCCACCGCCGGTCCAATGCCCCCAGTCTCCGGGCTGGCGAACGTCTGGGAAGACGCCGAACCACTCCCGCTTCTCGACGTCCCAGGCCACCGGTGTTGCCTGGATTCGACCGGGTTGAGCCACCAGCCCTTGCACCAGGGGAGCCACGCCGATCAGCCCGATAAGGGGTACCGCCGGTTGCCGTGGATCGAGGGTCAGACTGGGGAGTCCGTCAAAGGGGAGGTCGCTGTTATTCGCTGTTCGCTGAGCGAGGTGGTGGTGGGACGTCGACCAGGCTTGGTAGGCGCTGGGGTGGCATTCGGTACAGGACTCGGAGCCCGCCCAAGGAGAGGGCGGCGTGGGCGCGTCCACCGTTGCAGGGGCGGCGCCGCATCCAGCGAGGAAGAGGAGCAGTGAATTCATTGGTACAGCGTACAGCGGATCGCTCTGCGGGGCTGGATGTGGGCCATTCCTTGAAGCCGCGCACCCATAGGGCTAAACACGGGCTCCTGAAGAGGTATCGATGCGGATCGACAAGCTCCACGAAGTCTGGACAGACGGCGAACAATTCGCGATCATCTGGGACAATGGCCACCTGTGTATCTATCGATACACAAGGGACGCGGCCGGTCCTGAGCTGGTGGGATGGCTGGCGCCCGAGCGCGCCGACAACCCCGATTGGCGCGGTGTTCCCCCGTCCGCCATGGGCAAGCGCTGGTGCGAGCTCACCGGTTGGCCCGAGGGCGCCACGTCCTCCGCGGGCGACTGGTCCTTGGTCCAAGATGGTGACGCCCAGCTGCGATTGGCCGGTCCTCGCGCGGTCAGTCGCTCGTCGATTATCTCTGTTCAAGTAAAGGGGTTGGGCCATGTGCCGGCAGAGCTCCCCGACGACGCGGCCTTGTTCAGCCGGAGCGCTGTGCTGGTCGATGCCGAGAGCGGCGTCCTGTTGCTCGACCGTCAGCTTGGATTGGTTTGGTCACTCGACGCCAACGTGTTGGTGCAAGTGGCCGGCGCGTCTGTCGATCTCCAGATGGACGGTGTTCGCGTCTCGGACGGCGTCATTTTGCACCTCTCCACCGCCAATCGACTGGGATCTTTGGTCCACATCGCCGACGACGGCACCCAGACCGCCATCGCCGACACGGTGGGCGAGGGCTGCCCTCTGCACACCTCAAAGGGCGAGGTATTGGGGCTGCTTCCGCGTGAAGGCTCGTGGCGCGGGCTCCAGGGCGCGCTCCTCGATGCGGGCAGCAGCGGTCAACAGTTCAAGGCGCTCGATCCCAGCAGTTTCGTCGTCGTCGACGCCATCCCCGACGACCTCGATCTGCAGCCCGCGGCCAGCACCTCGGCCTGCACAGACGATCTTTGGGTGGTCTGCAATGGTAGCAAGGCCTTGGTTCTTGTCCACCGCGAGTCCGGTTGGGAGAAGGCCTTCGAACTCAAGCGCCCCGAAGGGAATCCCCTCGATCTGGCTGGCCGCACCCGCTTGGCGCCCACCAAGCCGATCTTCTGGTCGGGTCCTCCGGGGCCGTTCAAGGCCAAGGGCACGCTTCGCAACATCGGCGAGACCAAGGTGGGCGCGAACTTTCACGTCCGTCGCTCCCAGACCGTTCAGATCACCCACATCCAGTTCGGCGACGAGCGGGCCACGGTTCGCGACGGCATCGCCAACTTCGCGCGCACCGCCATGCGCTACGAGCACCCCGTGCCGGTGATCCTCGAGGGCCGCGCGTCCTCACCGGGCGAAGTGCTGGTGATCGTCGGTTCGCTTACCCGCTACAAGACCAAGAAACCCCTAGAGATCGGCCGACTGATGCTTGAAGTCGAGGTCGAAGGCGGGCTCGTGGCTGTGCGCGGCGACGAACGTCTGTCCATCCTCCCCGAGTGGACGTCCAAGCTGGGTCGCGGGGGCGCGCTCGACGGCTCTGCCACGGCCCCCGACCTCACCCGCTGGCTGCACCGGGCCATGGCGCGGTGCCGGGTGAACACGGCGGACGAAGACCGCGAGGGCGTGCTCTCCGAGTGGCTGCGAATGACCGAGCGGGACCGCATCGCCACCGGCGAAAAGCTGCCGGCCTACAAGCTGTCGAGCGGACTCCACTGGATCGTGATTCCGGCCGAGGCCAAGCGCATTGTGAAAGTGCTTGGCGCCGATCATCCGTTTGGTGCGTTCGCGGCGAAGGGTCAGTTCGAGATCCAGGGGACCGATCCGCTCGGCGGTTAGGCCACGCCTACCCTTTGGGGCGGTATACGATGGATCTTTGCGGCGCCCATTCGGCCGTGAGCGTCATTGCAGCCCGACCTGTTCGGCCGTACCTGAGCGCCCGGTCGCGGGTCTTGCCAAGACAACGGAATCAGAAGGAGCCTGGCGCTAACCCGCAGGCCCCCTCGTCACAGGTGAGCTCCCACGGGGCGCAGCCCATCTCGGTGCAGGTTTGGGGGGTCGTGCAGTCCTGGGAGTAGTCCTCGGTCACTTCAGTCAACGAGCCTTGATTCACGGCTACGGCTAAGCCACCATTACAGGCGTCACAACACCCCAGTTCGACCACCACACAGTCCGCTGGTGTGCTCCACGCGATGAGCTCGGCGGCAAGAGGCAGGTTGGGTGGGTAGGCCGGATTGGTACTGGCGCTGTCGTCGCTGGTGCCTCCGCAGGCGAGGGCGAACAGGAAGATGGGCAGAATTCGCACGGTGACCTCCGAGAGTTTGAATCCCTGTTATCACGTTACGGAGGCGCGCTTTGTCAGTGCTCCAGCTCGATGCGCTCGATCTGCCCCTCGGTGTCGGAGCGCTCCGCCACCGAGAAGGTCACCCTTCGATTCTTCGCGCGGTCCTCCGCGCTCTTCTCCTCGACCAGGGGCTGCTCCTCGCCGTGACCCACGGCGCTGAGCCGCTCGAGGTCGATGCCCAAGTCTACCAAGAACACGACCACCGCCTCTGCGCGGGCTTGTGAGAGTGCCAGGTTGTCGGTCGCCGATCCTTGGCTGTCGGTGTGGCCCTCCACGCGCATCGACAGGACCTCTGGGTGCGCGGCCAAGATCTCGGCCACCTCCTCGAGCAAGGGGAAGCTGACGTCGCGAATCACTGCCTTGCTGGTCTCGAAGAACACCGAGTCCTTGATGTCGATGCGTCCGCTCGCGAGCTCGGCGCGGGCGGGGACCAGAGTGAGCGTGATCACGGCGGTGTCGTCGCCCTGAACCACTTCTAGCTCCTGATTCACCGAGCGATAGCCCTCCGCGGACACCGTGATGTTGTAGGCGCCCGGTCGTACCTCGAGGACGGCGTTGGCGGTACCCGATGTGTCGAGAGGCCCCGTGGCGGTCCAGTGTGCGGTGGGGATCGGCTGGCCGGACTCGTCCTGGGCGATGATCTTCAGCAGGCCGCGCGGGGCTGGCACCCGGATGATTACCTCTTGTCCTCCTCCTCCGGTCACCGTGAGCGCGATACTTCCACCTGTGGTTTCGAATAACGTCTCCCCAGCGGCGAAGCTGGCGCTGTCTCCGTGTGTGCCCGTCGCCGCTCCAGCGGTCCAGGTTGCGTTGGGCATCGGCACATCGTCGGTGTCCACGATCTGCACCGTTACTTGGCCCAGGTCCACGATGGGTTCTTCGTTCAGGTCGGTGGGAGCATCTGGCGCCCAGGCCACCGAGACGATGAATCGCGCCGCTGGCGTGGTGATCGCGTCGGAGAGCCCGAAGGCGACAGCGGGTCGGATGATGGCGCCGCTGGACTGGGGTCGGAACCAGCCGCCCAGCAACAGCTCGGCGGGTCGCGCCAGGGGGTTGGCCAGGTTGTTGAGTACGCCGCTCCCCACGAACTCAGTGGTGACACCCGCGTTCTCGGAGAGCGCGTAGGCGCCGCCCAGCTGTACCACCCCGGTGGGGCCCCAGACGACGTCCTCGAGCGTCACCGATGGACGCGCCGAGACACCTGCATTGAAGGCGAAGCTCAGCTGCTCGGTGATGTTCTGGTCTACTGCAACCATGCCGCCCATGCCGAGGCCTCCGCTAGAGAAGGCCGCGCCGCCGGTGCTGGTGGGGAGGGCGGTTTGCAAGACAAAGGACAGGCCCACGGGCGCGTCGTCTGGGTTGAGTGCGCGCCACTTGCCCTCTACAGAGAGGTCGCCTAGCGCCGTCACATCGGGAATGGCGCCGCCCACTGACCGGAGGATCACCGGCACCCCCAGTCCGATGCGCAGCGGACCGCGGGTGTAGGTGCCGATGGCGTCCAGCTGGAAGATGCCGCCCACCAACGGCTCGGTGGTGCCATCCCACGTCGTGTACTCCAGCGGGTTTGCCGAGTAGGAGAGCACGCCGCGCCCCCCTAGTGCGTCACTGTTCAGGTTCGAGTCCACCAGCCGGGTGTAGACGTTGGAGTCCATGGAGGCCTGGAAGGTTTGGGCGTTGAGGATGGGCACGTCACCGCCGCTCACGGTCTGCGCGTAGGCGAACGGGAGCAGGCTTAGGATAAGGGCGATCATCGTACGCTCTCTTGGTCTGCGGCGGCGGTCTGGCGGCGGGTGAGGGCGACTGCACCGAGCAGCAACCAGAGTGTGGATGGACCGGAGCCGGGGAGGCTAGAGCAGCCTCCGTTATAGGTTCCGGGAGGCAGACTTTCGACGTTGTTGGGGTCGCTGTTCTCGTCCACCTCGAGGCCATCGTCGGCGCCGTCACCGTCGGTGTCGGGGTTGAGGGGGTCGGTGCCGTATTGGTTGACCTCGTCGCCGTCGGAGAGGCCGTCCCCGTCGGTGTCGGAGTTGAGGGGGTCGGTGCCGTATTGGTTGACCTCGTCGCCGTCGTTGATGCCGTCACCGTCGGTGTCGGGGTTGAGGGGGTCGGTGCCGTGTTGGTTGACCTCGTCGCCGTCGTTGATGCCGTCCCCGTCGGTGTCGGGGTTGAGGGGGTCGGTGCCCAGGGCAGCTTCGGCGTCGTCGGAGAGGCCGTCTCCGTCGCTGTCGAGGCTGTCATCGGAGCCATCTGTCGGGTCGGTGCCCTCGACGTTGACCTCGGTGCCGTCGGGCAGTCCGCCGTCGTCGGTGTCGGTGTCGACGGGGTTGGTGCCGTAGGTGAGCACCTCGTCGCCATCGGTGAGGCCGTCGCCGTCGGTGTCGGGGTTGTTGGGATCGGTCTCACCGGTGCCGGT
>JAACDH010000445.1 GCA_009936995.1 Rhodobacterales bacterium | reverse complement strand
GGCGCCGGTTCGTTTCAGCTCGGCGTCAATGGCCCGGGCCACAATGTCGCGAGGAGCCAGCTCTTCACGCTCGTCGTAGTCCGGCATAAACCGCTTACCATTCTCAAGAACCAGCTTGCCGCCCTCTCCGCGCAGGGCCTCACTGATTAAAAAGCTGTGCTCCTGAGGGTGATGCAAACAGGTTGGGTGAAACTGAACAAACTCCATATTCGCCATTTGCGCCCCCGCACGCCAGGCCATGGCATGCCCATCCCCAGAGGCGATGGGCGGATTGGTTGTGTAGGTGTACACTTTGCCGGCGCCACCCGTAGCCAGGACCACCACGCGAGCCCCAAATTTGCTCACCTCACCGGTGTTTCGGTCGAGTACGTAGGCACCCTGGGCGACGTCATCCTCGAGCGGAATCTCACCCGTATGTCGCGCCATCCAGCTGGCCGTGACCACGTTGACGGCGATGTGCCGTTCCAGAATGGTGATGTTCTCATTCTGGAGACACTGGGCCGCAAGCGCACGCACCATCTCTTCCCCGGTGCAGTCCGCTGCATGCAGGATGCGACGCCGATCGTGACCGCCCTCTTGGTGCAGCGAATACTGCTCAGGATCATCGAGTTCCCGCGTGAACTCCACCCCCAAATCGATGATCTCGCGCACCCGATCCGGTCCTTCGCGAACGGTAATCTCGACGGCCTCGCGATTGCACAGGCCCGCGCCAGCCACGATGGTGTCATGCATGTGACTTTCGTGGCTATCCTCCGGGTCCCATACCGCGGCAATTCCGCCCTGGGCATAAGCACTATTGCTCTGGCGAAGCTCAGTCTTGGTGAGCATGACCACCCGACCATACGCGGACGCTTTCAGCGCAAACCACATGCCCGCAACACCCGAACCAATGACCAGGAAATCCGTACTGTGCATACCGCTTTCGCCTCGATGTGGGGGGACACAGTCTACACGACCGCCCTAGCGAGATAACCTCGTGTTCATGCGCCGCCACGTCCCCAACGCTGTCACCATCTCGCGCGGTCTCTGCGGCCCGCTTATCGCATGGCTACTTCTACAATACGACGCCAACTTCTTGTCGTTTTGGTTGTTCATGGCCGCTATCGCGTCCGATCTGCTCGACGGTTGGCTGGCTCGTCTCCTCGATGCCCATAGCGCCGCCGGACTGTGGCTCGACCCCCTCGCCGATAAAGTTCTCACCGACACCGTATGGGCAGCCATGTGGTGGCATGGGCTCTGTCCGCATTGGCTGGCCGCTGCCCTTATCGGCCGCGACATCATCGTCGTTTTATTCTGGTTGTTCGCCCGAAGTCGGGGCACCAAATTCCCGCCCTCACCCATCGCCCAAATCGGAATCGCGTTCGAAGGCGTCGCTGTGTCGGTGCTCCTCTTTCACGGTCCTTGGCTCGACATACACTGGCCCAGCGTTGGCGTCGTCCTCGGAGTGATTACCCTGCTGCTGTCTCTATTCTCTATGGGACAGTACGCCATTCAAGGCCCCATTGCGCGGGCGTGATAAGACGTGGCCATGAAAACCCCGCCTCCCATCTCCCCCAACGTGCTCACGGCAGCCCGGCTCCCCATCGCACCACTCGCAGTGGTCTTCATGCTCATCGGAGAGCCCTGGGCGTTCGTCACCGCAGCGGTCCTGTCGCTGTTGCTCGAGCTCACCGACTTGGCAGACGGCTACATCGCTCGCAAATACAACGCGGTCACGTCATTCGGCAAGCTGTTTGACCCTTTTAGCGACGCATTTTGCAGGTATACCCTATTCTTAGGCCTATTCTCCATCGGCGTAGCCGACCTGTGGATGGTCATGGTCATTTTCTACCGCGACTCGTCCATCAGCTTCTTTCGCACCGTCGCCGCCACCCGAAATGTGGTGCTCGCCGCGCGTCCATCGGGCAAGTTCAAGGCGGTCGTCCAAGGTGTAGGAACCCAACTCATCTTTGCGGCCATCGTGAGCCAAGCCTACAACCCAGACGTCCCGTGGCTCACCGATATCCCCTGGTGGATCATGTTCGTGATCACCCTCATCACCGGCGCCTCCTTCTTCGACTATTTCTTCGGCAATCTGAAGATTTTGCGCAACGCCTGGTCCGACCTTCCCACTACGGAGTCCTAAGCGTGTTCGATCTGACCTACCCGGTCGTGCGTCCAATTCTGTTCTCAATGGACGCCGAACGCGCCCACGAGTTCGCCCTCAATACGCTGTCAATAGCTCCTCGGTGGTGGGCTGGCATTGCCTCCATCACAAGCGGAAAACCTCATGCTTCCCTGGCCCGAGAGGTCGCGGGGCTAAAGCTCGCCGGCCCAGTTGGTTTGGCAGCGGGCCTCGATAAAGACGGTATTGCGATTCCATTTTGGCCGTCCTTGGGTTTTGGCTTCATCGAGATGGGCACCGTCACCGCGCACGCGCAGGCCGGCAATCCCAAGCCTCGGATGTTTCGCCTGGTCGACGAGGGCGCCATCATCAATCGAATGGGCTTCAATAATCACGGCTCAGAAGACCTCGCGAAGCGTTTGCGGGTCCTTCGGGAAGACGGTCACTGGCCTACGGTTCCTGTGGGCGTGAACATTGGCAAGAGCAAAATCACCCCACTAGACGAAGCCACCGAGGACTACGTCACCTCCACCGTCCGGCTCCAGGGGCTTGCGGACTACTTCACCGTAAATGTGTCTTCCCCTAACACTCCCGGACTGCGCAGCCTGCAAGACCGCGATGTGCTCGCTGACATGCTACCTCCCATTCTCGAGGCAGCAAAAGGAACACCGGTTTTCCTGAAGCTCGCGCCAGACCTGGCAGATGAGGGCGTCGCCGACCTCGTCCACCTCGCCCGTGAAGTGGGCATGAGCGGAATCATCGCGTCCAACACCACAATTCGTCGAGATATGCTTCAACTCGATCCCAATGAAGGTGGCGGACTCTCCGGCCGACCGCTGAAACCCCTCGCACGTCACTGCATTCAGGTGGCCCTCGACGCAGCCAGCGGAAAGCTGCCCGTCATCGGCGTAGGTGGCATCCACACCGCCGAACAGGCCCGCGAACTGCTTGATGCGGGTTGTGCAGCCGTACAGGTGTACACCGGGTTCATCTACAAGGGTCCGGGGCTTATTGGCCGAATCCACCGTGAATTGGCCGCACGATGACCCAATGGACGATGCTTTTTGCCCTGTGCGCCTGCACACCGAAGGTACCGCCTCATCTCCAGCTCGATCCGCCCAAGAACGAACAGATCACCGAGACCATCGTCGACCTCGAGACGGCCCTGGCGGCCATGGTTGCCAAAGATCCCCTGGCCAGAGCACCACTGCTGCCTCCGCCGGATACCCTTGACGCGAACGACGGACGGGAAGCAATCGCAGCGTATGTCGAGGCCGTTCAGAAGCTCGAGCGCGGCGAAGGTCAGGTTGAGCGAACCTTGCAACAACTCGAAGATCGCTGGCCAGGCACCGTCGCTGTTCCATTGGCACGAGGCTATCGACTTCGCATTGTCGAGAACCTCCTCGCTCAATCCCCGACGATCGACGAACCCACTGAAGCGCGGATCGCTGTGCTGCTCACCAGCCTACAAGATGCCAGCGGCAACGAGACCCTCCCTGGCCGACCCTTGGCCTGGCTCGGAACCCAAGGCGACACCTCCGAGCGACTTCGACACGTCGGCGACCGCTGGGTTCTCGCCAGCTGGCTGTACAGCCCGGAGCTTCCGCTCAGCGCGGTCGGCATCTCCCTAGACGCACCAATGTACGACGGTTTGGTCCGTACCCCTGTGGGCGCCCTGGTCTCGGCTCGAGCCAAGAACCAAATGGCGAACATCGACGATGCGTGGGCCGACCTCACGCAGGCCACCTACCTAGCGCTCACCCGCGCGGCCGCCGACCGCGACCGAGAACAGGCCAAGTGGTCCGAGACCAAGAAGGCCGCCGCCGCCGCGCTCCAAACCAAGGAGCCCATCTCGTTCCTACTTCAGCGTGCTGCCGATGGGCTCACAGCCGGTGCCGGCGACCCCCGTGGCGCTGGAGGTGCGCTGCTAGCGCTGGCAGCGCTCCGTCTAGAAGACGCTTGCACTGACAAACCGTGTCGAGGTGTCGATCGCGTCGAATGGATGAAGGCCGCAGGCACCTGGGACCCCGAAGTCGAAGCCCTCGCCTCCGTGTGGCGGGTCATCGCCCTCAAAGAGGCAGCCGACAGCATGGATGTCGGACATAACACCGTGCTGTTTCCCCAGGCCATCGTAGCCCGCGTCGACGCCTTTGTGGGCACCAACTCGGGCAACCTCGACCTCCAGCTGTTGCGCCGAAGCGCCCCTGACGCCGCCGTATGGCTCGATCTAGCCAGGGCCACGGGCGCCGAGGGAGCGACCAACTGGGCCGACACGCAAGTAGCGATCGGATCTCATCTGGAAACGCAAACTCAGTATGCGCTCGGTTTGGCGACAGATTCACCGAATCAGAATCTTCTCGAACGTATTTCCTCACGTGCCGTTCCTTGACGTCCCGATGCCGAGTGTTATCTACCTGGCGTCAAAGCGGGTGTAGCTCAGTGGTAGAGCCCCACGTTGCCAACGTGGCTGTCGACAGTTCGAATCTGTTCACCCGCTCCACTTTGATGACCCTTCTCGCTAAACGGCGAGAAGGGTTTTTTCGTTGGATCTATCCACATGCGGTAAACGAGACAATTTCGTAAGATGAACGCCGGCGTTTGAGCCGCCTGGCCCAGCTATAACGGTCTTGGCAAAAGCATTTCTGTCGAATACCCTCCTGACTGACATACGGCCACGGTCAAAGCGGTTCGATCAGAGTCCCGTTACTTGGCCAACTTCCCCATAGAGTTTTCCATAGGGGACCCATTTTCGATCCTGTTCCGTGATGGATTGCCCAGATACTGTGTTAATGGGTACATCTCACTCAATCAGAAGGAGCTCTTCGTGCGCACCATCACCGTTCTCACCGTATTGCTACTAATTGCCTCGTGTGGCAAAAAGACTGCGACCGAAACAGCGGCTGTGGCACCCCCTAGATCTGCCTTTACCGCTGAAATGCCAGACTCTCCCGAGGCGAAGAAGTTCGCAAAACAACTCACCGGTAGCCCCCTTAGAGGCGTGAGCCCAACCGGTTCCTCCAACTTCAATCTCCACTTGACCTTTGCCGCCGACGGTAGTTTTACCTCCACCGGTCAGGCTGAGCTTGGCGGCGAGACCCTAGAGTGCGAAGAGGTGGGGACCTGGCGCATCGACAGCATGGATGGCATCAAGGCGAACATGGACTGGACATTGGCCAAGACCAACTGCCCCAACCGCGAGAATGGCAGCACTCAACGGGTACTTCTCGAGTTCACAGCCGACGATTTTAAAATCAGCTTCCGCTAGTCCAGCGTCTTTACGATGAAGCGGGCCGCGCGCATGCCATCCAGCGCCGAACTGATGATGCCGCCCGCATAGCCGGCCCCCTCGCCGGTCGGGTACAGCCCCCGGACAGTCGTCGAACACTGACGTTCGTCTCGTAGAAACCGGATGGGGCTGGTCGTGCGTGTTTCCGGTGCAATCAGCACGGCTTCTTCACCGCTGAACCCGGGTAGTTTGCGCTCGAAAGCCGCGATGCCAGCCTTCATTCCCACGATGAGAGGCTCTGGAAGAATCTCCCGAAGGTCCATGGGCGTGACGCCCATCGGAAAACTGGTACGACCGATCTCGGTGGAAGCCTGACCTCGGAAGAGATCTTGCACGCGCTGTGCCGGCGCCCGGTAGTCGCCACCGGCCAAATCGTAGGCAAGCTTCTCGATCCGGTCCTGCCAACGGAATCCAGCCATCGGATCCGTGGCACCATAATCCGAGGGGTGAACGGCGACGATGACAGCCGAATTCGCCCACATAGCTCGTCGAGCCGCGAAGCTCATACCGTTCACAACCACGCGCTCGGGGTGGTTAGACGCGGGAACAACCATGCCACCCGGACACATACAGAACGTGTGTGCACTGCGCCCGTCTCGAGGAGTATGTGCAAGACGGTAGCTGGCAGGAGGCAGCACATCGGATTGCTTTTTCCCATACCGACCTTGGTCAACCACCCGTTGCGGGTGTTCAATACGGGCGCCAACGGCTATCCCACGAGGCTCGGCCGCCGCACCAGCGTCCACCAACATCTGGATCGCATCGCGCGCCGAGTGACCGGTGGCGGCAATCACAGCCTCGGCCCGCAAAACCTCTCCATTACCCAGCTTGACGCCCACCGTGGCGCCATCTTCGACCAGAATCTCGTCGACCCGACAATGAAAGCGGATTTCACACCCAAGCTCTTTCAACCGAGCCCGGAACGGTGGCAAGATTGCGCGAATCTTGTCGGTACCCAGATGTGCCAACGCGTCCGTGAGCGCATCGGGGTCGGCACCGAAATCTTTGAGCCGTTGAAAGATGAAACCAAGCTCACCATCTCGCCGGCGGGTGTAGATCTTGCCATCACTAAACGTTCCAGCGCCCCCTTCACCGAACAAGAGGTTGTTTTCGGAATCAAGAACCGACTTCCCGCGCCAGAAACCGTTCACGGCGGGAATCCGGTCCTCCACGGGACCGCCGCGCTCAATGAGCACCACCGGAACACCCGACTCCACAAGCCACAGGGCGCCAAACAAACCCGCAGGGCCAGCGCCAATTACAATAACTGGCAAAGATGAATAAATGTGACGCTGGGGCCCCTGTTGAACAACCCCGTACCGCCCGTCATCGCGCGCGGTCCATGCTCGCACCCCGTGGGGTGGGTTGGCAAGAACGGCAGCCTCATCAGAGACCTCTACCCGATAGACCGCCTGCCACCGCTGTTTGAGATGCCGGCCATCCAGACTTTTCTTCAGTAGTTTTACCGCGACCACAGTAGTCGGTTTTACACCCAACCGGCTCGCGATTTCCGAGGTGGGATCGAGCCCTTCACCGGGCCACAGAACGTTGGAGATCAGAATCGCCAAGAGGCCTCCTAGACCCCCTATCACCGGGTTAGCTGGGTTCTGCGAATTCAAACGCCAACTTTTACCGCCCAAGCTCGATAATTCATGCGTCGGGCTCCAGTTTGCTCCACCCGAATGGGCCGGATAGGTCCCTTGTAATCAAAAAAGGAAAAACAAAATCATGGCCATCCGGATTGCCATCAACGGCTTTGGACGAATCGGACGCAACGTGCTCCGCATTGCTTCCAAAAGGGACGACATCGAGATCGTCCACATCAACGACCTTACTTCAGACGAAATGCTTGCTTACCTCCTCCGCCGCGACACAGTACACGGTACCTTCGGCGAGGAGATTAAGGGGGTCGATGGAGGAATCTCTATCGACGGTCACTTCATTCCCACCTCCTCCGAGCGCGATCCTGCCAAACTCCCGTGGGCAGAACGTAAGATCGACGTCGTTCTAGAATGCACAGGTGCCTTCACTACCGGAGAGTCTGCTGGACAGCACCGAACAGCTGGCGCTCGCAAGGTAATCATCAGCGCCCCAGCGACGCAGGTGCACGGCACTTTCGTAGTCGGCGTGAACGACCACGAATACGACCCCGAGAATCACCACGTCATCAGCAACGCAAGCTGCACCACCAACTGCTTAGCTCCGGTCGTTAGCGTGCTGCAAAAGGCCGTCGGCATCCAACACGGCGTCATGACCACCGTTCACAGCTACACGATGAACCAAAATCTTCTCGATGGACCACACCGAAAGGGCAAGTTCCGCCGAGCACGCGCCGCAGCTCAAAACATGGTGCCCACGACCACTGGTGCCGCCAAGGCCATCGCCCTGGTCATGCCGGAGCTCGCCGACAAGCTGCACGGGATTGCGATCCGCGTCCCTACACCGAACGTCTCGCTAATCGACCTGGTGTTCACCGCTGGACGCAACACGACCACCGAAGAGATCAATGGCGCCCTCACCGAGGCTGCGCAGGGTCATCTAAAGGGAGTTCTTCAAGTCACCGACGAACCGCTGGTGAGCTCCGACCTCGTCGGAAACTCAAACTCTAGCATCATCGATCTACCCCTCACTCATGTCATGGACGGCAACCTCGTTAAGGTGCTCTCCTGGTACGATAATGAGTGGGGATTCTCCAACCGAATGCTCGATCTCGCTGCACGCGTGGGGGCCCAATGACTGTCGCCATTCCTACCCTCAATGAACTCGAAGTCGACGACAAGCTCGTATTAGTGCGCGTCGACTTCAATGTTCCCATGAGTGGAAAGAGAATCACTGATGACACCCGTATTCGCGGCGCCATCCCCACCATCCAAGCGCTCCGGGAACGTGGCGCTCGGGTCATTCTGTGTAGCCATCTTGGCCGTCCTAGGGGTCAACGCAATCAGGGGTTGTCTCTGTTGCCAGTAGCCGCACGTCTCGCCGAACTACTCGACGACGAGGTCATCTTCAGCCACGACACCACCGGCCACGAGGTTGCCCAACTCGCACGTGAGTTGCCTCCCAAAGGCGTCATGGTGCTCGAAAATCTCCGTTTCGATGCCCGTGAAAAGGCCGGCGATAAGGGATTGGGAAAAGAGCTCGCCGACCTCGCCGACCTCTTCGTGAACGATGCCTTCGGCACGATGCATCGCAAGCACGCATCGATCACTGAGGTTCCGAAGCACCTTCCTAGTGCATCGGGTCTCTTGGTCACCAAAGAGCTCGCCGTCCTTGACGGCTTGATCAACACCGACGGCGCCACCAAGCGCGCGCCCTTCGCCGCCATCCTCGGTGGCGCCAAGGCGTCCGACAAGATGAGCATCATCGACGCCCTCAGCAAGCGACTCGACCACGTGTTTATCGGCGGTGCCATGGCCTACACGTTCCTGAAGGTACAAGGCGTCGCCATCGGTGACTCACGGGTCGAGGAAGACCACCTCGAGCTCGCTGAGAAGCTTCTCGCCCTCTGCGCGAATCGAGGCGTCAAGGTGCATCTCCCCATCGACCACATCGTCACCGACGAATTTTCCGAGACTGCGGCACCTCAAGCCGTCACCGACATTCCAGACGGCGACATGGGGCTCGACATCGGCCCGAACACCCTCAAGGCCTGGACGGAAATTCTTGAGCGCTGCAATACCGTCTTCTGGAACGGTCCCATGGGCGTGTTCGAGTGGGACAGCTTCGCTGGTGGCACACGCGGTATCGCCGAGACGTTGGCCGCCACCAACGCCATGGTAGTGGTGGGCGGCGGTGACTCTGCCGCCGCAGTCGCGAAGTTTGGACTCGGCGATAAGATGAACCACATCAGCACCGGCGGTGGAGCCAGTCTCGATTACCTCGAGGACGGCAACCTTGTCGGGCTCACTGCGCTGCGGAACAGCTAATGGCCCGCGTCCCCTTCATCGCCGGCAATTGGAAGCTGAATAAAGCTCCCTCCGAGGCCGCCGCGCTCGCCAAAGCTCTGAAGCACAAGCTAGCGGATCGTGGCGACGTGACCGTAGCGGTGTTCCCTACCGCCCTGTCTATCCAGGCCACGCTTCAGAGCATCGCTGGCAGCGGAGTCGGTGTTGGTATTCAGGACATCAGCGTGTCTCCTCGTGGCGCCTACACCGGCACAAATAGCGGTGTCATGGCTCGCGCACTGGGCTGTACCTACGTACTCGTTGGACACAGTGAGCGGCGCTTGTACTACGGCGAAGACGAAGCCAAAGTGTCCGCTCGAATCCGAGCCGGACTCGACGCAGGGCTCCTGCCCATCGTCTGCGTGGGCGAGACGCTCGCCCAGCGCCGCGCCGGACAAGCCGATGCCGTGGTCCATGACCAACTCGCCGGTGCGCTCGTCGGGCTCAACCACGACGAAGTCGTGAAGCTCACCCTTGCGTACGAGCCCGTATGGGCGATCGGAACGGGTGAGACCGCCACGCCAGCACAAGCACAGGCCGTGCACGCCAGCATTCGTTCTTGGCTCACAAATGCCTATCCCGCCTACATTCCCAATCAGATGCGTATTCAATATGGCGGCAGTGTGAAGCCCTCCAATGCCGCCGAGCTTTTGGCCTGCCCCGACATCGACGGCGCACTCGTCGGCGGAGCCAGCCTCAACGCCGAAGACTTCGCTGCAATCGTGGCGGCCGCCATCGCCTAAAGAAATCGGGCGGCGTGGCCCGGACACCAACCACGTCGACTTGAAATCAGTGTTTCGAAAAAGTCAGAGGGGAGTAAGCCGTAAAGCCTACTCCCCTCGTTCGTTATAAAGTGCGCGAGGGGGGAATCGAACCCCCACAGCCTAAGCCACAAGATCCTTAGTCTTGCGCGTCTACCAATTCCGCCACTCGCGCATTTTTGGTGCCGCCGTAATAATGCGGCGACCCGCCATCCGTCAAGGATTACTGATCTTCTGTGGGCACTTCTTCTAGGCCGATCTTGCCTTCACGAGCTTCGCGTTGTTCTTCTTGTAATTGTTGAAGTTCGTCCCCGACGTTCGAGTCCGACATCATCTGTTCATTGGAGTACAGGGCCAACGTCATGGACGTTCCCATGAACAGCACAGCGACCACCGTCGTGCCTCGCTGCAGCAGACTGGCTGGACCACGTGGGCCAAACATGGCCGAACCGCTACCGCCGCCAAAGGCCGCACCAACATCCCCCCCCTTACCAGGTTGGAGAATGATGATCAGGATGAGGAGGAAGCACAGCATCACGTGAAGTGCAACGACGAACAGGTACATGAGAGAGCTCCGAAGGCACCGTTCACACGAACGCCAAGAGACAGACCCCCTTCTAGTACCAATCTGCTCAATCGGCAAGGGAGAGAGTCGCTTTGCCTGCGTACTAGCACAAGAGGACTACTCGGTTGACGACTCACGGTACGTGCAGTCCACCGTCAAACACTGAACGTAGATTTCATGGCGGTGTCCGATAACGCGAAACCCCAGCCCAGCAGCGACTTCATGCTGGATGGCTTCGACGCGTTCATCCTCATACTCCATGATCCGGCCGCAATCATGGCAAATCATATGGTCGTGGTGCTCACCCGCTGGTTCGTACCGAACGACACCTTCACCGAATTTATGCTCGTGAGCGAGACCGCTCTCCACCATCAACCGCATGGTCCGATAAACCGTCGCGTATCCAATGGACGGCGCCTTCACCAGAGACCGCTGATGCAGCTCCGCCAGCGTCAGATGAGCATCGACACTGAAAAAAACCTCAGCGATAACCCGACGCTGTTTGGTGTACTTCAGGCCAAGCTCAACCAGACGATCTCGAAACACCGCGATTGTGGGTCTATCTGTCACGGGATTACGCTACCATTTCGTCGTCATCAGGCCAACGACAAAAAAAAGGCCGCGGTTTCCCACGACCAGATGAGGTCATCCAACGAACGGCCGGTTGGTTACCAAACCCGACCAGAACGTCTACTCTTCGACGACCGAGGACTCGCCCGCGTCTGACGCGGTGACATCAGCCATCACGACGGTGGCTTCATCATCCATGTCGGCCGGAACGTCAGCTTCCACTGCAGAAACGGCCTTCGCGTCGGGATCGAAATCACCAACAAGCTGAATGATCGCCATCGGAGCATTGTCACCAGGACGCCGCCCAGCTTTGATGACACGCGTGTAACCGCCGGAACGAGCCCGGAACCGGTCGGCGTAATCACCAACAACACTCTGCAGCGCATCATCGTTATTCACCCAAAGGCGAACCCGACGAATCGCTGCCACACGAGCAGCCTTCGCTGTTTTTAGGTCGTCACCTGTGAGTCCATCAAGGGACGCACGGCTCGGGGCCTTCTTGCCCATCGTGATCACACGATCTGCAAAACGACGAAGCTCTTTTGCCCGAGCCTCTGTGGTGCGAATCTGACCATGCAACATCAACGACGTGACCATGTTTCGAAACATGGCCTTGCGGTGAGAGTTGTCCATGTTCAGCTTGCGACCGGATTTACGGTGTCGCATCGCTATCTCCTTGCGGGCGTTAGCCCACCTTGTGCTTCGGGAAGTTGTGCAGCTTCATACCAAGGGAAAGGTCCAGATCGGACAGGATTTCCTTGATTTCATTCAGGGACTTACGACCAAAGTTCTTGGTCTTCAGCATCTCTGCTTCGGTCCGCTCAACGAGCTGGTAAATGTACTCGATGCCGGCATTTTGCAGGCAGTTCTGAGACCGGACGGACAGTCCAAGCTCGTCGACGCGCTTGTACAGCGCTTCGTTGAACTCTTGCTCCTCGGCCTCTTCTTCCTTGACTTCGGGCTCATCTTCTTCAGCGAAGTTGATAAAGATCTGAAGTTGTTCCTTCAGAATCTTGGCCGAGTAGGCAATGGCGTCTTCCGGAACGACCGAGCCGTCCGTCCAGACCTCCAGGGCCAACCGATCGTAGTCGGTGCGGTTACCAACACGAGCGTTGGTGACCGTGTACCGAACACGTTTGATCGGAAGGAAAATAGCGTCGACTGGAATCGTTCCCAGCGGCGCGTCTTCGCGCTTGTTCTCTTTTGCCGGAACATAGCCCTTGCCCATCTCTACTCGGACTTCGGCGATAAACTCGCCTTCTTCCGTCAAGGTGGCCAGAGCATGATCGGGGTTAAGAACCTCGCACGCGGCATCAAAGGTGATATCCGACGCACGGACGACCACGGTATTACCCGGCTCGCCACGGCACTCAATGCGTCCGACGAGAGGCTCGGTGGCGTTCGTCTTAATCAGGATGCCCTTGATGTTCAGAATGATGTCGGTGACATCTTCCACGATACCTGGAAGGTACGAGAACTCATGGAGCACCCCTTCGACCTTCACAGACGTGATGGCAGCACCCTGAAGCGACGACAACAGAATGCGTCGCAGGGAATTGCCGATGGTGGTGCCGAATCCGCGCTCTAGCGGACGGACAACGAACTTGCCGTAGGTATTGGTCGACTTGTTGTCGCGCTCAACACGCCGAGGCTTGATGAGACTACGCCAGTTCGTGTAAACTGCTTCTTCCATATAATTTTACTCCTCACGCTTCTGTCCACGTTGTCCAACCGAGACGCACGCGTGTTTACGAGTTTGGGTCGAAGACCCTGATAGCGAAGGAACGCGTCCATATGGATGCGCTCCCCCTACCCGACTTGGACTAGCCGGATTTAGACGCGACGACGTTTAGGAGGCCGGCATCCGTTGTGCGGAATGGGAGTCACGTCCTTGATGAGCGTGATCTTCATACCGCTGTTCGCGATCGCGCGAAGCGCAGACTCACGGCCAGTGCCGGGTCCCTTCACGTATACGCCAACCTGCTTCATGCCATGCTCCATCGCCTTGCGAGCAGCATCCTCGGCAACGAGCTGCGCTGCGAAAGGCGTGCTTTTACGACTACCCTTGAAACGGAGTACGCCAGCAGAACTCCAAGCAACCGCATTGCCAGCAAGATCAGTGATCGTGACAATAGTGTTGTTGAAGGTGGCCTGGATGTGTGCGATCCCGGCCGGGATATTCTTCTTTACCTTGCGCTTAGATGCGCGACGGGGGGAAGCCATGTGTCCCTACCTCAGCTGAAAGTGCTTAATTACCGCTTGCGAGCAGTTGCCATGCGCGAAGGTCCCTTACGGGTACGAGCATTGGTGTGAGTGCGTTGACCGCGGACTGGAAGGCCACGACGGTGACGAAGGCCACGGTATGCACCGAGGTCGACGAGACGCTTGATGTTCAGAGAGACTTCCTTACGAAGCTCACCTTCCACCCGAAAGTTGTTCTGAATGGCCTCGCGAATCCGAGCCACTTCGTGGTCAGAAAGCTGGAACACTCGAGTCATCGGATCAATCTCAGCCAACTCAACGACCTTGCGAGCATGGTGCTTACCAATGCCGAAGATGTAGGTGAGAGCGATCCAGATTGGTTTGTTGCGCGGAAGATCGACGCCTTCAATACGAGCCACGTTTTCCGTCCTTTGTTACGTCTAAATGGGTTGATGTCCCTCGAGCACGGTCAGCACCTCAGGCCCCTTAGGGGTGATGGCGACTGTATGCTCGAAGTGGGCCGAAAGGC
>JAACDH010000062.1 GCA_009936995.1 Rhodobacterales bacterium | reverse complement strand
GGTTGAACACACCATCTGGGGTGCTGTGCCCGACGGTGTCGCAGAGCACCAGTCGCCCCGCGCCCGCCGCTATCGCGGTGTAGAACAGCCGCTGAAGCGTAGACGGATGTGCACGGACGGTGTCTTCGGTGACAAAGCTGACTGGCAGCCCCTCGGAGACGCCCATCGTCACGGCGGTCTCGGTGAGCTCGTCGAGCTTGTTCTCGTCCCAGCTCTCGGCGTACATCCGAATAGGAGAAGAGCCCAGAAAGGTCATGATCTCGACCGGAACACCTG
Organism: Rhodobacterales bacterium; assembly: GCA_009936995.1. GTDB lineage: Bacteria > Myxococcota_A > UBA796 > UBA796 > JAACDH01. The sequence goes on along the minus strand of JAACDH010000062.1, from coordinate 6,771 downwards.
TATTTTGCGAGATCTGGATGATGGGCTTGATGTCGTTTGGGTGGGTACGCGCGGCACAACCCGGACGAATCGCCAGGCCTTCGTCGCGAATCATCTCGACCAGGAGCTGGCTGTCTTCGGTGGCGCGTTTGCCGGCGCCAGGCAGGCCGACGTTCACCGAAGCCACGCCGGTTTGGTCGAGCAACCGAACCACCTGCATCTTCGCTTCGATGTCGGGGTCGTGCACGGATGGGCACTGAATACCGTCGCGCAGCGTCTCGTCGTGAAGCTCCACCTTCCGCATGGGAGGAGAGACCTTGTGCCCGTTAAGGTTCCAGTCGTAGAGCAGGTTTTCGGGATTCATTCAATACTCCTAGAGGGCTTCGACGACGACAGCGATACCTTGACCGCCACCGATGCAGGCGCTGCCCATGCCGTACTTGTCGCCGCGACGACGAAGTTCGTGGATGAGCGTCGCGGTGATGCGGGCACCACTGCAGGCGAGGGGGTGGCCCATTGAGATGGCGCCGCCGTTTACGTTGGTGATGCTGCGATCTAGGCCGAGCTCTTTCTCGACCGCGATGTACTGCGGCGCGAAGGCTTCGTTGACTTCGACCAGGGCCATGTCTTCGAGGCCCAAGCCGGCCATTTCGAAGGCGCGCTTGGCGGCGGGAACAGGGCCGATGCCCATGAGCTTGGGGTCGCATCCAGCCACGCCCCAGCTCACCAGACGGGCGATGGGGGTGAGGTTGTGCTGCTCGGCCCACTTGGCGTCGGCCACGATGAGTGATGCGGCGCCGTCGCAGATGCCGGAGGCGTTGGCCGCGGTGACCACGCCGTCCTTCTTGAAAACGGGACGCAGCTTGGCGAGCTTGTCCATGGGGGTCATGCGGGGGTGCTCGTCTACGTTGAAGGTGACCGTACCCTTGCGGGTCTTCAGCTCGAGGGGGACGATCTCGTCGTCGAACTTTCCGGCGGCCTGGGCGTCGGCCCAACGTTGCTGCGATGCCATGGCGTAGGCGTCGCACTCCTCGCGGGAGATGTCGTACTTCTCGGCCAGGTTCTCGGACGTCATGGCCATCGGCAGACCGGTGTAGGTGTCGGTGAGGCACTCCCAGAGCACGTCTTGCATCTTGGGGGACTGACCGAAGCGAGCGCCGTCGCGCAGACCGTAGGTGACGTGTGGCGCCATGCTCATGTTCTCGGTACCGCCGCACAACACGACGCTGGCTTGACCGGTGAGGATCTGCTCGGCTGCGGCGACGATCGCTTGGAAGCCGGAGCCACAGAGGCGGTTGATGGTGAGGGCGGGCACGGCGTTGGGCGTGCCGGCGCGCAGACCGATGTGACGCGCCATGTAGATGGCGTCATTGGCGGTCTGCAAAACATTTCCGTAAATGACGTGGTCAATATCGTCGGCCGAGACGCCGGCACGCGCGAGGGCGGCTGTGGCGGTTGGAACTGCCAGGTCGGCAGCGGTGAGCTTCTTGAGGGAGCCGCCCATGGTGCCGAACGCAGTGCGAACGCCAGAGAGGATGACCACTTCACGCTTTTGGATGTTGAGGTTCATTTGAAGTCTCCGCAGCGGCTATTGAGCCGTGGTGTCTAAGTGTGCGAGGACGGCATTGGTGACCGCCTCGGTGTTGAGGTTGCCGCCCAGCTCGCCGGTGACCTGGCTGGTGTCCAGGCAGTGGCGTACGGCGGCACGAATTCGAGCTTCGAGGTCGGGATGGCCCAAGTGCGCCAACAACATGCCCGAGGACAGGATGGCGGCAAGGGGGTTAGCGATGCCTTTGCCGGCGATGTCGGGGGCAGAACCATGTACGGGCTCGAACAGAGAGACCTTTCCGGGGTGAATATTACCGGAAGCCGCCAGGCCGATGCCGCCTTGAATCTGGGCGCCCAGGTCCGTGACGATATCGCCAAAGAGGTTGTTGGTGACAATGACGTCGAAGCGCTCCGGGCAGCGAACCAGCTCCATACACAGCACGTCGACGTAGAGGTGGAAGGACTGGATGTGCGGGTATTCGGCGGCCACCTCTTTCCAGCAGCGCTGCCAGAGGTCGTGTCCCTGGCGCATGGCGTTGGACTTGTCGGACATGCACACCGACTTTCGACCGTTTTTGTCGGCGTACTCGTAGGCGGCTCGGATGATACGCTCGACGCCCTTGCGGGTGTTGATCTCGGTCTGGGTTGAGATCTCGTCAGCCGTGCCCTTCTTGAACTGGCCGCCAATGCTGACGTAAAGGCCCTCGGTGTTCTCACGAAAGACCATGATGTCGATGTCTTCAGGGGTCTTGTCTTTGAGCGGGCAATACTTGGCGTTCAACATCTGGATGGGGCGCAGGTTGGTGAACAGGTCGAGTTCGAACCGACAGCCTAAGAGGATGTCTTTGGCGTGTACGTTGGACGGAACACGACTATCGCCTAGTGCCCCCAAGTAGATTGCGTCGAACGACTCGCGGAATCGGACCATGAGTTCGGGCGGCATTGTGGTGCCGTCGCGCAGATACCGCTCGGCGCCTAGATCAAAGTGCTCGAATTCTAGACCCAGGCCGTGGGCGGCGTTGAGGTGATTCAGAACGCGAAGTCCAGCAGGAATGACTTCCATGCCGATACCGTCGCCCGGAATGACCGCGATGTGATGCGTCATACAGACCTCTTTAGAAGCTACCAGCCTTATCGGGATCTGGGCGACACGGCAATGGTGGCGGGGTAAACCTACACAATCCTGTCGTTAGGGCCGCCACTGGACGAGCTCAGGTCCGAGGAATTTGGGCGCCTTTACGAGGTCTTGGGGCGTTCGGCTTCCGGTGAGGAGGCAGGCGAGGCGGATCTCGGAGATGACCTCGGCGGCGGCTTGGTGGGCGGCTTTTTGTCCGCCGTCGTTCCAGGCGATCAGGAAGCCACGGGCGATTCCTCCAGCAGTGGCGCCCAAGGCGAGAGCGCGAGCGACATCGAGGCCGTTTCGGACACCGCCGGTGGCGATGATCTCTAGACCCAACCCCTGAAGCTGAAGGACGGATGCGCCGGTGGGAATGCCCCAATCCCAGTAGAGTTCGCCCAACCGTTGGGTTGCGGCCCTGGCGCGAAGGGTCTCGACGCCGACCCAGGAGGTTCCACCGGCGCCGGATACGTCGACGGTTTGGATACCCAACGCGGCGACGCGTTGGCCGACGCCTCTGGACAGTCCACAGCCGGTCTCTTTGACAACCACGGGTACGTTGAGCACTTCATGGAGGCGGGCGAGGGTGTCCAGCCCGCCACGGAAATCGTTATCACCGCCGGGTTGGATGACCTCCATGGCCGGGTTGAGGTGCACACACAGGGCGTTACAGTCGCTGATGCCGATGAGATCGACGATCTGCTGGTCGGAAGCATCCCGGGCTTGGACGATGCCTAAGTTGCCGAAAAGTAGAATATCTGGAGCGACCTCGCGGACGCGGTACCCAGCCGCTTTGGGGTCTTCGAGTAGAGGGCGCATGGACCCAAAACCGAAGCCCAAGCCCAACTCTTGGGCGACCTGAGCCAGGTCTCGATTGATGGCATCTGCCCTGTCGACGCCTCCGGTCATGGCGGAGATCACCAGGGGCGCTTGGAGGGTTCTACCGCAGAGCTGGGTAGTGAGGTCGATATCGGACACCGCGAGCTCGGGGAGGGCGTCATGGACCAGCTGGACCTGCTCGAGCAGCGTGGTCTTGGCTTTGAATGCGACTTGATCACTGGCGCAGAGGTCCAAATGGTCGGCTTTGCGGTCGCTGTGATTAGGCATGGTCGGCTCCATCGGACGGGTGGAAAGTGGGGCCGTCACAGAGGTTGACGGGGATGATTTGTAATCCGGCGGCCTCGATGTCGCGGACAAAGTGGGCGCGTTCTAGCGAGGAGGGCAGCAACGCGACGGCGATATCCCCGCCGCCAGCACCGGACGGTTTTGCAGCTCCACCAAGTTTTTTAGCCAGGGTTGAGATGGCGAATAGTGCTGGAGTCCAGTAGTCGATACCCGCTAATTGGCTCATGTGATCAAGGAGCTTAGTCATCTCGGCCATGGCCAGAATTGGGTCGGCGCCAAAGGACTCGACGGCGGTATTGGTGTCTCGCACGAAGTGGGCGCGTTCGGTCCAAGCCAGGTACTGCTGTACCCGCGGCCCGGTTTGGGCCGAACTCCCCGACCAGACCACGACCGGATGTATGGAGGGCAGCTGCTCGACGTCTCCGTTTTGAAAGCGCAGAACGCCTCCATGGGCGCTGGCGGCCACGTCGATCCCCGAGCCGCCGCCTTGAACGGCCCGGTGGACCCGGGTCGCGATCTGTTGGACGAGGTTGGCGTCGTGTTCTTCGCCCTGTGCCAATCGGCCTACCATCACCGCGGCCACCGTCGCCGCCGCAGAGCCCCCAAAGCCGGCTTTTGTAGAAGTTTTAGGTTGGTTCCAGGGCTGAAAGTCATACTGACCGGTCGGAGCGTTCACCGCGGCGAGCGCGGGGGAGACGAAACGGTCATCTTGGGGGACCCGGAGGGTCATACGACTGTCGTTTGCCGAAAAGGTACAGCGGACACCACGATCCACGGCAGCTACAATTGCGGGGGCGCCATCGAGGACAGCGTACTCGCCCATCAGGACGATCTTTCCGGGGACGTCAATCCGCATGGACGCGCACCGTCGCTGGGCCACCCGCACGAAGGACTTCGACCCGCTGGGCGTGGGGCTGCAGGATTCGTTGCACGTCGTCCGCGTCCTTCGATAGACAGAGGACCTTCACCTGAGGGCCTGCGTCCATCGTGACCCAGGCACCTACGCCGCGTTTGCGAAGTTCGAAGACGGCTTGGATGGCGGCGACGGTCCCCGGTTGCCAGTAGATGAGCGGCGGAGATGCGGTGTGCATGGTGGCGTGCATCTTAAAGGTCGAGGACTCCATGACTTCGCCCAACGCTTGGATATCGCGCTTGAGGACCGCTTCGTGGGCGGTGTGTACGTTGGCTTCAGCGGTGTCGAGCCAGGTCTGATACAGCGGTGATGTTTGAGCGGTTCGCAGCATTCCTTCTGTGGAACCCACTGATTTTGGGCCATCGTGAACCACCGCGACCACCATCGAGACGTCCCAGTGGTCTTGATCGGCGATTGGCGCGCCATGGCTATCGGTTCCGTCCGGGCGCTGTCCTCGATTCCATTGCACAAATCCACCCCAAAGAGAGCGACAGGCGGACCCGGAGCCCTGCCGGGCGAGGATCGAGAGCTCGTCTATGGAGCGGTCTTGTTGGGCTGCAGCGCAGGCGGCGAGGGTGAGCGCCGCGAATCCGGATGCGCTGCTGGCGAGTCCGGCTCCGGTGGGAAAGTCGTTATCACTGACCACGGTACATGGCGGGCGGCGCGGGTCGATTCGGTCGAGATGTGCGAGGACTTTGACCGCCGCCGAACCCTCGATCCAACTGCCATCTAGAGACACCCGGTCTTCGTAGCTGCCCCAGGTGACTCGAGTCTGGGTACGCCACGGACCGAGGGTCAGTGACAGACTGCTCACGGACGGAAGGTTGAGCCTAAGATCGCGTTTCCCCCAGTACTTGACCAGGGCGATATTGGGATGAGCAAAAGCAGTCGCTGAGATCATGGCACGTCCTGTACCCGGCAATGGAAAGCGTCGATGTGGTGTCGATGGGCCGCTTGAACCAGGCGAGATGGGTCGTTTGTCACCGCGAGCACGACGCCACCGCCGCCAGCGCCGGCCAGCTTGGCCCCAGATGCACCGTGGTCCAGAGCCAGGTTAACAAGGGCGTCTAACGGTTCAGTCGAGACGCCTATTTCACACAGAAGACCATGATTTTCGGTGAGTAATTCGCCCAGCGCATCAGTGTTCTCGAGGCATCGTTCTGCGTCGGAAACGAGGTCGCCAATCCGTTGAAGAATTGGATCGATGGTTGGGCGACGGGCGGCGACACCTGCGACGAGAGCGGCAGTGTCTCCGGGGCTGCCCGAGTCGAGGACAACCACATGCCAGGGGATTGATGCGTGGATGGTTTCAATTTTTGGCGGTTCAGAACGGCGGTACCGGATGAATCCTCCACGCGCCGATATAGCCACGTCTAGTCCGCTCGGGTTGCCGTGAAATTCGCGCTCAATGGGCATCGCCTGGGTGAAGATATCTTCGGCCGATGGTGGGGCGGCACCGGTGAGCTCGGCCCAAGCCCGGATCGTCGCCACCGCCAGCGCCGCCGAGCTTCCCATGCCTCGTCCGATGGGAAGATCGGACGTGATCTGAACCCGAACGCCATCGGAAAGCACCGTGGCCAGCGCCGGAAGCAATCTAGGGTCGCCAACAAAATCGTTCGTTAGCGCCAAGGGGCCATCGTGCCGGGTAAGGGTGACGGTCATGCCGCGGTTCACAGCGAAAGCGAGGGCCGGATGACCATACACAACGGCGTGCTCACCGCAGAGAATGAGCTTTCCCACGCCACGCCCGGTGGCGCGGTCCAGCACCTAGGACGCCCGATTCCGCAGCGCGGCGATGACCCGGGTTGCGTTGTCGATGGAAAAATCACCGCTTGCGACCATGGCGTCGACCACTTCGCCGACTTCGCCGTTTTCGGCGCCAGCGTTGGCGGCCACGCTGCGGGCGTGCATGCGCATATGGCCCTGTTGGATCCCGACCGTTGTAAGTGCGCGAAGGGCCCCAAGGTTCTGCGCGAGGCCAACCGCCGCGCAGACCCCTGAGAGCTGTCGTGCGTCAGGGTTTCCGAGAATAGCCAGATTACTCTGTACGGTAGGATGTGCCTTGGTTGTTCCGCCGACGGTGCCAAGC
>JAACDH010000444.1 GCA_009936995.1 Rhodobacterales bacterium | reverse complement strand
TCAACCTCCAAGGGCTGGCCACCAACGGTCCGCCGTTGGTCACACCCGTGTTCGCGTTTGACATGACGCAACTGGCAGATGGACGGGTCCTCGCCGCGGGTGGCGTAATCACTACGACGTCAGACAACGACGACGGTCCGGCAACCGACCAAGCGTGGATTCTCGACGGAAATACCTGGGCGCAACTCCCCGTTACGCTCAACTTTCCACGTGCCCACCACCGAATCATCCCACTCCCCAACGGAAATGCGCTGGTGCTTGGTGGCGCGGAGACTGGCGGTGGTGTCTTCCCCAATCCCACGGGAGCCGTGGTCTGCCCCGAACTCTTCGATGCCCAAACCAATGTCTTCGTGAAGCTCGACCCCTGTACCAACAGTGGCTCGGGAGCGTGGCCGCAATGGGCCATGCAAGAGGGTGATGGCCTGTTTGTCCTCTCAGGGTCGGCAGACGACCTTACCGAGGGCGGCGACTCCTACGGCTTCATCGCGTTCACACCCGAGCTGTAGGCGTCTCCCAGCACGTCGCCCACGGCTCTTGGCACCCAATGCCGTACGTCCTGACCGACTGCGAGCGCCCGACGAATTGCCGTGCTGGAGATTCCTGGAAAATCTATCGCTCCCTTGGGCGTGGGGTACCCCTGTCGCCCCACCACGATCGGTGCCCAACGCCGAGCGATCACCGACCACTCCTTCCCACGGTCGCTCTCAGCCAGCACGTCTGCACCGACTACCAGTTGAAATCGATGCTCGGGATGTCGCAGAGCCAGGTGCCGCAGCGTGTCGACCATGTAGGAAGGCGATGGGAGCTCACGTTCGACCGCGCAGATCTTGATACGATCCACAGACACCTCTTGAGCCAACGCCTCGCACATGAGAATGCGATGTTCGAAGTCCGCAAGATGTTTAGAAAATGCATGTTTGTAGGTCGGTAATAGCCAGACTTCGTCCACCTGATCCGCCCAAAGAAGCCAAGCAGTGACCATGGCATGACCCAGGTGAGGTGGATTGAAGCTGCCCCCATAGATACCGATTCTCATGGCGCCTCGCTCTCAGGAGGATACCTCGAAGACATGATTGGCGTCTTCGATTCAGGCATCGGCGGACTCACGGTGCTGGCCGCCCTCCGCCGGGTGTTCCCCCAACGCAACCTACTCTACCTCGGCGACACCGCCCGTGTTCCGTACGGCACGCGATCGCCCGAGACCGTGGTTCGATATTCTCAACGGGTCGCATCGTGGCTTCACCAGCAAAATGTTCAGGCCATTGTAGTTGCCTGCAACACCGCCACGACACACGCGCTGCCCACACTTCAAGCCGCCGGCGCAATCGCAGGTGTTCCCGTGTTTGGCGTGGTCGACCCCGGCGTACAGGCTGCGCTTCGCGTCCATAGCAAGGGCGCCATCGCGGTCCTGGGGACCGATGGCACAATTTCCGGAGGCGCATACCAACGACTGCTCCTCGAGCGCGCTCCGGGGGTGCCCGTTCTCACGCGGTCCTGTCCCCTGTTTGTGCCCCTCGTCGAAGAAGGATGGATCGACGGAACCGTTCCAGAACAGATCGCCGAGGCCTATTTGGCGCCACTGCGCGGCAAGGTCGACACCGCGATCCTGGGCTGTACCCACTATCCACTGCTCAAGCCGGTGATTCGGAAAGTGCTCCCCGGCGTTACCTTGGTCGACTCCGCAGACGCCACGGCAAACGCAGTATTGCAGGCCCTAGGGCAGGGACAAGGCTCCGGAATCACCCGCTACGCCGCAACCGATCACATCGAGCGATTCCAACGGGTTGGCGCCACGTTCTTAGACCATCGACCCGAGCCCGTGGAATGGGTCGACCTCGGAGCAGGCGTTCCCCCGTTTGGCGACGCATCCTGACCGAATGAGACCGGCCACCCCAAAAGCGTAGTAGCCGGATACAATAGCACTATGGAGAGAACCAACGAAGCCCGTGCGACCCTACTCGTCACCACCCTGTTCTTGGAAGGCTAGATCAGCGGGTCTCTTACTGGCGTCGCTGCCGTCGCACGCGCACAAGACCCCTACGCCCATCTCGACCTCTTTGCCCGGGTGCTCACCACCATAGAACGAGACTACGTCGATGTCGTCAGCGCCGACGAGCTGGTCGAAGCCGCCATCGAAGGCATGGTCACCCACCTAGATAAGCAATCTAGATGGTTGTCCGCAGCGCAAATGCAACACCTTCAGGAAGAGACGGACGGCGCAACAGTCGGACTGGGCATCGAAGTGACAGAGGACGATAGAGGTCCTCTCATTACCCGCGTTCTACCCGGTTCCCCTGCCCTTCGTCAGGGTCTAATCGCAGGTGACCGCATCCTCGAGATTGATGGAGAAACTGTCGCCAACCTCGCACTTCCTGTACTTCGAGAACGACTGGGAGGCGCTCGAGGAGAATCCGCCATCCTCACCATCATCCGCGAAGGCTGGGATGAAGCGCGCCAAGTCGAGACCGTTCGAGATCGCGTCCACCTCGCGTCGGTCAGCGGCCACCTGTTCGACCACGTGGCCTACATTCGCTTGGTCCAATTTCAGCACGGTTCGGGATTCGAGGTCGAGGAAACCATTCGAGAGCTGGGGAAGCTCGCTGGCGGAATCGGAAAACTTGACGGCGTCATCATCGACGTACGCGATAATCCCGGTGGTCTGCTTACAGAAGCGGTCATCGTCACCGACCTGTTCTTCGTTGACGGTCCGATTGTGTCGACCGAAGGCCGAAAAGACGAGCCTGAAGTACACCGCGCCACATCGGGCGGAATCGCCGAAGATCTCGACGTCGCCATCTTAGTGAACGGCTACAGCGCAAGCGCCTCGGAAATTCTCGCGGGAGCCATCCAGGACACCCAACGAGGGGTGGTGATCGGCTCCCAGACTTGGGGCAAAGGAACCGTTCAGCAGGTGTACAAACATGCGGGGCAAACCGCACTGAAGCTCACTGTCGGCCGGTACTATACGCCGTCTGGTGCCCCCGTCGCGGACCGCGAAGGTCGTATTCCCGACATCGTCGTAGCGTACCCCACCCAAAAAACCGCCCTCGACGAGCTGACTTCAGCCCTCGGCAAGGCCCATCTTTCGGACGAGGAGCGTGCCGAGCTGCTCACATTAGCGGGGGCACTCCAAGACACCCGTTCCGAACCGAAACCGATCGAATGGGACGTCCCAGTACCCAAGCGACTCCACAATGATCCGCAGCTACAGGCGGCGATCGCGTACCTTCAGGAAGACTGAACCAGCTCGCCAACCAGGTCGTAGTCACCCACCTGTGTGATCCGAACCGGCAAGATCTGACCGATTTTCACGTCCGTCGAGGCGTTGGCAATGAACACCTGGCCATCGACATCGGGCGCCTGAATTTCGGTACGGCCACGAAGCAGAAGCTCGGACTCCTTCGACACCCCCTCAATGAGCACATTCACCGTCTTACCCACCCATTGGTGCAGCTTCTTGCGGGAGATCTCGGCCTGAATCGACATCAGCTTCTCTTGCCGCGACTGCTTGATGTCGTCCGGCACCTGATCGTCGAGCAGTGAAGCCGACACACCGTCCTCTTGAAAGAACGTGAAGACGCCAACATGATCAAATTGCTGCGAACGAACGAAGTCGCAAAGCTCCTCAAAGTCCGCGTCGGTCTCACCAGGGAATCCCACGATAAACGTTGTACGTACCGCAATGTTAGGTACATGCTCTCTTACACGCGCCAAGATGCGCTCTTGCCCCGCTCGGGTCACCCCTCGGCGCATGGCTTTAAGAACCGAACCTGCCGCATGCTGCAGCGGAATATCCAGGTAGGTGCACACCTTTGGATTATTCGCGAGCTGATCCAACAGACCCTCAGGAAGCCCGTGTGGGTATGCATAATGCAGGCGAACCCATTCGATACCGGGAATGTCGGACAGCGCTTGGAGGAGGGCACCCAGCCCCGTGCCATCCTTAAGATCTCGGCCAAAAGCGGTAGAATCTTGGCTGACCAAGTTCAATTCGACCACCCCCTGATCCGCCAACTGAGTCGCCTCAATAACTAGAGAAGCAATGGTCCGACTGCGAAGCTTACCGCGGAGGGTGGGGATGATGCAGAAGGTGCACCGATGGTCGCAACCTTCGCTGATCTTTAGATACGCACTAGACTGAGACCAGCTATTCACCCGCGGCGACATCTCGTCCGCCAGGTACATCGGCACGTCTACGTGGCTCTTGGGCATGGTCCCTTCCCGCGCACTCAAGACTTGAGTGATGCGGTGGTACTCGCCGGTTCCGAGGAAATAGTCGACCTCGGGAAGCTCGCCTTCAAGCGACTTACCGTACCGCTGAACCATGCAGCCGGTAACCACGAGCTTCTTACAGGTTCCGTCCTGCTTGTACCGTGCCAGATCGAGCACCGTCTCGATGGACTCCTCGGTGGCCGGCTGAATAAACGAGCAGGAGTTCACGATAATCACGTCGGCCTCTGCCGGATCGTTCACCATCTGGTAGGAATCGCCCTGCAACTTCCCGACCATAACCTCGCTATCAACGCGATTTTTGGAACAGCCGAGGCTAACCATGTACACCTTGTCCCCCTCACCAAGGGATGGGTGGCTCGGAATGGTCGGGCGAGAGGAAGTGGTGGTTTGGCTCACTAGGGCGCTCCTACCTGTACCGACGTGACGCCCTCTGGCGCCTCGAACAGGAAACGTTTTGCATCGAGCTTGGGATTGTTGACCAAGTCCGAAAAGACGAGTTGGGTCTTGGTGCCAAGGTTGTCGCGAAGCTCGACCGACTGAATATCAAAGTTAGCCGCTAACTCAAGGGTGACCTTGGAGAAACTCGCGTCCAATTTTGGCGACAGCTCGAGCGCCACTTTGCTCGCGGATGTGGACAGCACCGTCACAGTGTAAAGGGCGTCGAGATTGCCGAGCGAGTGAAGCAGCGACTGCGCAGATCCGCTAGCGTCGAAATTGGGGTAGTGGAACACCTGCTTGTCGGCTGGCACATACACCCACATCTGGTCCCCGTCCGCGACGTACTCCTTACCATCTTCGGCGAAGACCCAACGCATCTTACCCGGTTTCTCGAACTGAACCGAGCCCGTTTGGACCGTGTCACCGTACAATTCGCTGGCGACGGTTTGGACAAAATTCGCTTGAAATCCGCTCAACGCGTCGTAGTGCTTCTCGACATCGACCACGACTGTAGAAGCGCTGGGTACTGCTGGTGTCTCGGCGAACGCGAACGATGAGAGAAACAGGCCACCCACAAACAGATTGAACGACATGATTTCCTCCTAGAGTACGCCTCGAATCGCCTAGCTCACATCAAAGTTCGCCTCGATGACGAGAGGTGGGCCCTTGAGACGAACGAGCGGAATGCCCCATTCAAGGGGGCGCACAGACGGCGCTATAGCACCTCGCGCGGACGGGCGCCATCAGAGGGCCCGACCACGTCGCGAGATTCCATCTGGTCGATGATATTGGCTGCTCGGTTGTAGCCAATCTTGAAACGCCGCTGAACCATCGAAGTCGACGCCTTGCCCGCTTCCTGGACAAAGGCCACCGCTGCGTAGTAGTGATCATCTAGATCCGCGTCCTCTACATCGTCGAGATCTGACGTGTCGGCGGTCACCGCATCGACGTACCTAGGCTGTCCTTGTTCACGGAGGTAGGCAACGACCCGGCCCACTTCGTCGTCAGAGACAAAAGCACCGTGGCAGCGACGCAGCTCCGCCCCATTCGGCAGGAAGAGACAGTCCCCTCGTCCCAACAGTCGCTCAGCCCCCATCGAATCCAGGATGGTCCGAGAATCGATACCCGAACGAAGCTTATAAGAGAGGCGAGTGGGCAAGTTGGCCTTGATGAGACCCGTCACAACATCCGTCGAAGGACGCTGGGTCGCGACGATCAAGTGAATGCCCGAGGCTCGGGCCTTCTGGGCGATACGAGCGATACTCTCTTCGACGTCCTTCTTGGCCAGCATCATCAGATCGGCGAGTTCGTCGATAACGATGACGATATAAGGCATCTTCTCTGGCGTATAGTCTTTTGAGTCCACACCCGGTGGGCAGTACTTACGCGCCTTGACCCGATCCCAGCACTTCTTTTCACGGACAATCTTCTCGTTGTACCCCTCGATTCCACGAACATCCCATCGCGCAAGTGTCGCGTACCGATCGTCCATCTCACGACAGGCCCAGGCGAGGGAAGCTGCCGCCGCCTTGGGCTCGGTGACCACCGGATGCAGCAAGTGAGGGATGTCCTCGTACATCTTGAACTCAAGAATCTTCGGGTCAATGAGCAGCAGGCGAAGCTCGTCGGGCGTGCGGCAGAACAGCATGCTCATCAGCATTCCGTTGACGCCAACTGACTTACCCGCGCCCGTCGTGCCAGCCACCAACAGGTGAGGCATCTTCGCCAAATCCGCCATCACAGGCTTACCTTCTACATCCTTTCCGATGACACAGGGTAAACCCATCTTTTGGTTCTGAAATTCCTCGTTGGCGAGCAAGTCCCGAAAGTAGATGTTCATGCGTGTGGGGCTGGGAATCTCGATTCCTACGACACCCTTGCCAGGAATGGGCGCCACAATACGCACGCTCATCGCCTTCAACGCCATCGCTAGGTCGTCGGAGAGCCCCGCCACCTTTCGGACGGACACACCAGCGGCCGGCAGGAACTCGAAGGTCGTCACG
>JAACDH010000443.1 GCA_009936995.1 Rhodobacterales bacterium | reverse complement strand
TCCGTGCCGAAGAGCGGATGGGCAAAAGTATCGGCCAAGAGATTAACCTCGACTTCGGCTACCAAGTCAGCGAGCATTTCTCCCTCCACACGACCGCTGCAACGATTATCCCGGGCGCTTACTACGCAATTCCTGTTGCTCGCGCGGCAGGTGATGCGCTCGGTTCTCCCAACCCCGCGTCTCCATGGGGCCTGTCGGCCGGCATGAAGGTGGACTTCTAGTGGGCCGGTTCGGCCAGATGGGGTGGCTGGCGGCGCTTGTGCTCGTGGGTGCCTGCAACGTCGATCCGGGGCATCCCGACCAAGACGTGGCCTATCGACTCGGCGATGACGGCGACGCCAACTCGGGCGAGCGCGGTAATGTGAAAATCAGCGAGGTCATGTGGGCCGGTAGCGTCAAGAACGACGGTACCTGGGATCCTACGGACGTGTTCATCGAGGTTCGCAACGAGGGCTCACGGCCCCTGAACCTTTCAGGTTGGCATCTGGATATGCGGGGCACCCGTGAAGTGGGCTACATCCTGCCCGAGACCGATCGAAAGGTGGATGTTGGCGAACACGTCATCTTCGCCGCCAAAGACACCGGCTGTTTCCCAAACGCTGACTTCATCCTCAAGGGCCTCGAGTTCTCGTTCAACGACGCGTTCTACCTCACCCTTCGCGACCGAGACGAGCACCTGATCGAGTCGGGGGGTAGCCGCAGCGTCGAGCCCTTCGCAGGCGGGTACGACCTGGTTCGCGCCCGTTCCATGGAGCGGGGCGAGCTGATGTTTGGTGGCCGCGGCACCGATCCACACGCCTGGCACCACTACAACGACGGTGAGGTCGACAAGCCGAACAACGACTTGGTGGCCGAGAACTGCAATCAGCGCACCCTGGCGTCGCCCAGTCGGGCCAACTCTCCAGATTACTCCGGTGCATTCGCCAGCGGGAGCCTAGAATGAAGCGCCTCTTCCCCCTTCTGGCTTTGTTCTCCTGTCAGACCCCCGAGATGGGCGACTCGTTCAACCAAATCTCGGTCGATGTGACCACCTCGCCCGAAGACGCCTCTGCGGCCTTCGTGAAGCTCATCGACGGTGCCAAGAAGTCGTTGCACGTCTCCATTCCGGTCGGCGAAGAGATGGCGATTGCCACGGCCTTGGTCGCGGCCCACGAGCGTGGCGTCGCCGTCGAGGTCATCACCGACATCGACCAAGCCAGCGACCCCGGCATCGTCTTGCTGTCCGACAACTTCGTTCCGCTCACCTTGGCCGATGCCGGGCTCACCTACTTCGAGTTCAACATCAACGCCGACGTGAGTTTCTCCAGCGAAGCCTGCGAGATGTCACACGCCTATGTCGTCGCCGACAGAAAGAAGGCCATTTCCGGACCGTCCGCGGGTCACGCCGGCGCCGGCGACACGGTACTCTTCCACGCCCAGGGCGAGCAGATCATCGAAGACATGCTGTCCGAGCACCTTCAAGTGTTTGGCGGCATCGACGCGGTCAGCACCACCGCCTACGACTCCCTGGCCAAGAGCATCACCGATGTTCGCTACCGCTACCCCACCCAGACCGATCTCGACGTCGAGGTGTGGTTTGGTCCTCAAGAGCGTCTCACCAAGCGGGTCATTGACGCGGTCTACGGCGCGCGTGCAAGCGTGCACATCCTCACCAACGAGCTGGCGAACGACGGTCTCATCCGCGCCCTCGAGGTGAAGGGCCTAGACGGCTTCAACGTGCGGGTCATCGTCGGTCCCAACTTTGGCCTGACCTCTGCTCGGGTCAAGCGTCTGTACGAAGATGCGGTGGGCTTCGAGAAGCTCCGCAGCACCCGTGGCGATGTGATTCCTACGGTGGTCATCGTCGACTACAACAAGGCGAGGGACGGTAAGAAGTACAAGACCCAAGTGATGGTCATCAGCCACGACCTGTACAGCGCCTCTCGTTTGGTGGGCGGCCAACCCATCACCAATGATCAACTCATCGACGGCACCATGTGGACGCTGGTCGACTACGACGATCCGTCCGCCGAGATCAACACGCTGTTCGACCTGTGGACTTCTCACGCCGACTCCGCGGAGGCCTTCTAATGCGTACCCTATCTCTGATTACTGCGTTGGGCCTCATCGCCGGCTGTGCTCCTTCAAACGTCGATCTTAACAGTACGCGCGCAAGTCGTGCCGAGTTCTTCTTCAACGATCCCGGCTCTCGTACGGCCAACATCTGGAACCCCGACGCGGTTACCCAGATGGTCCAGCTCATCGACAGCGCGCAGGCTACCCTCGATTTTGCCGTCATGGGCTTCTCGAAGACCGAGGTCGTCGATGCTGTCGAGCGCGCCTACGATCGTGGCGTACACGTGCGAATGGTCGGCGACGCTGGTCACCTGTACAACAGGGGCTACACGCGGATGCTCGATCGCCACATGGACATGGTGGTGGGCAACCTGAACCACATCATGCACGACAAGTTCATGGTCATCGACGACCGCTTCGTGATGGCGGGTACGGCCAACTGGACGCCCACCGACTTGGTACACAACTCCAACAACTTTCTGGTCATCGACTCGCCGCACGTGGCCGCCGATTTCACCGCCGAGTTCGAGCAGATGCACGCCGGTGTGTTTGGTCAT
>JAACDH010000442.1 GCA_009936995.1 Rhodobacterales bacterium | reverse complement strand
TCGTGAACGCTGTCTGCGTGCTAATTATCCATTTCGTGATGCTGTTTATGGCGGATGGTGAGCTGTCGTCCGCGACCCGCATGCGCCCGGTCTGGTCGATGGCCTTCGCGATGTTCGGCGGTATGTTCTCCGCCTTCATGGTGCTTGGGTTGGTCCCCGCGTTCGAGGCCGCCGGATTCGTGACGGACTTCCGGCTCATGGAGCTCGCCAACCTTAATCACCCGTTGTTGCGCGAGCTGATGCTGCGGGCGCCCGGTAGTTACCACCACTCGGTCATTGTGGGCACGCTCGCCGAGGCGGGTTGTGAAGCGATCGGCGCCAACAGCCTTCGAGCAAAAGTTGCCAGTTACTTCCACGATATCGGAAAGGCAGCTAAGCCTAAGTATTTCGTAGAGAACCAGCGGGATGGCGTCAATCGGCACGACGGTCTAGAACCCCAAACCTCCGCCCGGATTATCATCAGCCACGTCACCGAAGGTGGTCGAATGGCGGTAGAGCACAACCTTCCCAAGCCCATCGTCGAAAACATCTATATGCACCACGGCACCGGAATTCTACAGTACTTCTATTCCGAGGCAAGAGCCCGCGCAGAGGACCCCGACTCGGTGTTGGAGTCAGATTTCCGCTACCCGGGTCCGAAGCCCAGCTCCCGCGAGGCCGGCGTTGTCATGCTCGCCGACAAGGTGGAAGCGGCAACCCGCACCATTAAGCATCCCAATCCGCACAATGTGCGGGCGATGATTACCCGGATTCTGAACTCGGTGATCGCCGACGGTCAGTTCTCGGAGTGTCCGCTTACGCTGCAGGAAATCCACACGGTATCCGACACCTTTCTGGCGGTGTTGATGGGAATTTACCATCAGCGTATCGAGTATCCTGACACGGCAGACCTCTCCCAAATGCGGGCGGCCAAAACCGCGGATGAAGCGATCATCACCCTCGATCTTACGTCCAGCATGCCCCCAGAACCCACGCCCAAAACCACAGAGGCCGATCTAGAGGCCGACAGGAAGCGCCGCATGGCCGAGGCCGTGAAGGCGGACGAAGAGCCCAGCGACGTTGTGGATTACGAGTCGCTCGAGCATTTGCCACAGACCGACATTCCCCGAAACCGGAATTCCTAATGCCCGTCGATGTCTCTCGGTGTGGTGGGCGCCGCGGCGACCTCCGAAAATTACAGAGATGGGCAAGACGCCTGCTGGCAAATCTCGGGCTCTCCGGTAGCGAACTATCTATCGTGCTTTGTGACGACGCCTTCATCCAGCCCCTGAACCTGCGGTGGCGACAGAAAGACTGCGCGACCGACGTGCTTTCATTCCCCCAAGATGAGGGCCCCGGTCCGGTAATTTTGGGCGACGTCGTGATTAGTGTCCAGACTGCGGCGAAACAGGCCAAGCAAGTGGGCCACCGCGTCGAAGATGAGCTGAAGGTGCTCCTGGTGCACGGGCTGTGTCATTTACTTGGGCACGATCACCAAGATCGTGACGCCTCCCAGGCCATGGCGCGACAAGAGCGCGTGTGGCTCGATGCGATCGACGGCGGCGTCGCGTTGGGATTGGTCCATCGCGGCACCGAACACTGGGACTGACGTCCAGTCGCGTTACTTCATCCACGCTGGCACACGCCCCACAAAAGGGCGCACCGCCCGGGAATTGAATCCATGTACGAAGACATCAGCACTCAGCTCAAGCCCCTTGCAGAACGCGTCGACGCACTTTGGGGGCATCTTTGACATTGAGAGGAAGCAACGTCGCGCAGATGACCTAGCGCGTGAGTCCGCCGTGGAAGGATTCTGGGACGACAACGAACGCGCGCTCAAGGTAATGAAGGAAAAAGGAGGTCTAGACCGCCAAGTGAGTGACTGGAAGGCGGTAAAGTCTCTGTCCGATGACGTCGTTACGCTCCTCGAGCTAGCCGAGGAGATGGAAGACGTTGAAACCGCTGAAGAGGCCAGGCAGCAGCTCCAAGTGCTGGAAGCCGACGTTCGAGGGATGGAGATTCGACGACTTCTATCGGCCGAAGACGACGCCATGGACTGTATCCTCGAGATTAACGCCGGGGCGGGTGGGCCCGACGCCGCCGACTGGGCCGACATGTTGCTGCGCATGTACAAGCGCTGGGCCGAACGGCGTGGGTTTACCACCGAACTCCTCGATCTACAGACGGCGGAAGAGGCGGGTATTCGCGGGGCGACGATCGCGATTCGCGGCGACTATGCGTTCGGCTACCTGCAAGCCGAGAGTGGCGTTCATCGCTTGGTGCGGATTTCGCCATTCGACCAGAACGCACGTCGGCACACAGCCTTTGCGGCGGTCGCTGCCTATCCAGAAGTCGATGACACCATCGAGATCAATATCAACCCAGCCGACATCAAGATGGAGACGATGCGCGCTTCAGGCGCGGGTGGTCAGCACATCAACACGACGGACTCCGCGGTTCGACTGCGACACTTGCCCACCGGAATTGCCGTGCTCTGTCGTGCGGAACGGTCCCAGCACAAGAATCGGGACAAGGCCATGAAGATGCTGCGGGCCAAGCTGTACCAACTCGAACTCGACAAGCGGAACGAGGCTCAGGACGAGGTCAACGCCAAGAAGAAAAGGATCGACTTCGGAAGCCAGATTCGGTCGTATGTGATGCAGCCTTACCAGCAGGTGAAGGATCTAAGAACGGGTGAGTCCGTCGGCGATGTGACCGGCGTGCTCGAGGGCAAGTTGAACGGGTTTATGGAGGCCTGGCTCGCCGCCCGCGCCGAGGGTCGCCTGGAAGAAAGTTGATTAGGGTTGCTCATAGGCGGTGCTATGAATACATCTCGCATCATGTCTGAATGCACCCTCAATTGGTTCTCAGATCGCGGCTTCGAACTCGACCTCGACGCCTGCGATGACGATGTCAGCCTTCGACTCGCAGCGGTTCCCGTGCCCGCCGACGGTATGGATGAACTTCGCGCAGGACCAGTTGAGTTGGATCGGCTCGAAATACTGTTCAAGGCCCAGGTTGATGTATCGGGCGAACCAGGTCAACTCATCGATGCACAGGTTCAGCTTCAGGGCTCGAATAAGCTTGTCTTCACCGCAAAGGTCGAAGATGTCGAGACCGCAGAGGTCCTCGACTTCAAGTGCACCTGCGCCGTTGAGCTCACCTCGGGCATTCCCGCCTCTGGTGGCCCGCGTCCCATTGTGTCCACCGAAGACGATCTGGACTGGGAAGACGAGATCACCCTAGAGAAGATGCTCGTCAACTCGCCCGAGTCCACAGGCGCCGGAGCCTTCAGCGACGAAGAGACCGGAGACAAAGGGCTTCAGGCGTTGCTGCGAGCGTTGGTCGAACTCGACGATGACCCCAGCGCCCAGCCCGGCGACGATCCCTTGGCGCTCCGCGATGAAGACGCTGGCGTAAAGGATGCTGAACCGGGGCCACCCATCGATATCGTCGCGCTGATGACACCGCCGAGGACAGACTCCGAGGATCAGCAGTTTAGCGAGGAAGAGTCAGCACTCGGATTACTCAAGATTATCATGAGCCAGGATGGCCTAGAGCTTGAGGAAGATCACGAACTCAGCGAGCTGGCCAGCGGCGTCGCTCGCATTCTTGCGAACCCCTCGAATCCCGAAGCTCAGGCTGCGTCGCTGGCTAATTGGTTTCTTGATCAGCCCTCCGTGGCCGATCTCTTTCTGGGCGACGACGAACTGGCAAAACTCTTGGAGCAGTGGTAGTCCCGCGCGACAAGACGGCGAGGTCTAGCAGTGCTATTGGCCCCTACCAACTTTCCGAAGGCTGACCTCTGACCACTTTGTCCGATGGTACTGATCCAGAACTGGATTTCTCGAAGCTTCCTCCTGTGGAAGAGGGCAGCACCTTGGGAGCCGAGTGGTGGATCGCTTGGGGACACCTTCGCTCCAAAAAGCGCGAGACGTTCTTGTCAATGGTCACGATGATGGCCATCGTCGGCGTCACGGGTGGTGTGGCGCTGCTAAACTGCGTCCTCGCGGTGATGACGGGGTTTGAGGTCGAAATCCGCGACAACATTCTCGGCGCGAATTCGCACATGGTTGTGTTCCCCTATGCGGGTAAGATGACCGAGTACGACGAGCTGGTCGAGCGGGTTGAGTCGGTCGAAGGTGTGGCGGCCGCGGCACCGTTTGTGTACTCCGAGATGTTCGCCCACGGCTCCTCGCGTTCCACCGGCGTCATCCTCAAGGGCATCGACGTGGCACGAACGGGCGAGGTGGTTCACGTTCGAGACGACCTGGTCCTGGGCTACGACGGCCCGCTCACCACGGCTGCCGCGCAAGACAGTGTATTTCAGGCCATGGCCGAGGCCGACTTTAGGGCGATTGGCATCGACGGAGAGCAGTACACGACCGATCGACAGCCTGCGCTTCCCGGAATCATTGTGGGCGACGAATTTGCCGAGCAGCTGATGCTTCTTCCAGGCGACCAGCTCACGTTGATGAACCCCATCGGTGGCGGAATGGGCCCCATGGGCGTGGCAGTCCCCAGCGCAACGCAGGTTCGAGATGCCGGTGTGTACGATGCTGGCCACTACGAGTTCGACTCCAAGTGGGTGTACGTCACCAATGAGTTCGCCCAAAAAATGCTCAAGATGGGGCCCACCGTCAACGGAATTGAAGTGAGGGTCATCGAACCCGACGAGGCAGATGACATCGCGTTGTTGGTCGAAGCGGCGTTGGGGAGCAACTTTTCCGCCAGGCACTGGATAGATACCCACCACAAGCTCTTCGCTGCGTTGGCGATGGAGAAGCGGGTGATGGGCTTGTTGTTGCAGATGGTGGTGGTGAACGCCGCGCTGCTGATCATCACCACGCTGTTCATGATGATGCTCACCAAGGGGCGAGAGATTGCCATCTTGATGGCGATGGGCGCCAGTCCACAGACGGTCCTGCGTATCTTCATGATCGAGGGCACAGTGATTGGTGTGGTGGGAACGGTTGTGGGAACGGGGCTTGGCCTGTTCGGCTGCCTGTTCCTCAAGCAGATCGACTGGCAGCTCGAGACTGACGTCTATTTGGTCGACCATCTTCCCGTTGTGGTCGATCCGGTCACGGTGGTCATCATCGCGGTTGCCAGCCTGGTTACTTGCTTCCTGTGCACGCTGTATCCTTCTTGGCGGGCGTCTTCTCTCGATCCCGTCGAGGCATTGAGGTACGAATGAGCGGTGTAGCAATACGTATCCGCGGCCTATGTCGCGAGTTCACGATGGGAGAGCGCCTGGTGCGCGTCGTACGTGGCGTTGATCTCGACATCGAGGCTGGCGAGCGCGTGGCCATCTTGGGGCCCTCGGGGTCTGGAAAATCTACCCTCCTGCAAATTCTCGGGGCGCTGGACCGCCCCTCAAGCGGCAGCGTGCAGCTCGATGGCGTCGAGGTGGGCGACCTGAGCGATCGCGATCGGGCTCGAATGCGAAACCGAAAGGTTGGCTTCGTCTTCCAGAGCCACAATTTGTTGCCCGAGCATACTGCTATCGGAAATGTCGCTATGCCGGTTCGGCTCGCAGGATCTTCGATTGAAGTCTCGGAAACCCGCGCCCGCGCGTTGTTGCAAGCGGTAGGACTGGGGCATCGATTGGACCACAAGCCCGGTGAGATGAGCGGTGGTGAGCAGCAGCGAGTAGCTCTCGCACGAGCGCTGGTTATGGGGCCCGGGCTCGTGCTCGCCGACGAGCCTACCGGCAACCTTGATCCACAGACCGCCGATGGAGTCTTCAATCTAATGCTGCAGCTGAACGAGCAACTGGGAAGCACCCTGATCGTCGTGACGCACAGTCGCGAGTTGGCCAAGCGCTTTCCCCGTCGACTCATGGTCGAAAACGGTAATTTGGTTCCTATCGAAGGCGAGGGCTGAGGCTGTTGTTTCTTCGACGTCTGCTATTTCTTATTTCCAGCTCGGCGCTATTGGGCCTGGCCGTGCCGCAGTCGGATCTGTTCACCCCTGCGTATGCTGTCGCCCCGGTCCAGGCGCAGGGCACCGTCACGGGGGTTCGCGTAGAGGGGACCCGCCGTATCGACGAAGCCGCTGTGCTGGCCGCGATTGGTCTTCGCACCGGCGATAAACTCAACGCGCAGAAGGTCCGACGCGATCTGAAGGCCGTGTACAACACCGGCTGGTTCGTCGACGTAGTGGTCGATCTCGTCGATGAAGACGGCGGCTACGTGGTGGTCTTTCGGGTCAAAGAGAAGCCCGCCATTCGCGAAGTCAACATCGAGGGCGAGAAGAAGCTCGACGAAGATGATATCCTTGAAGTGGTCGACGTACGCGCATTCTCGGTTCTGAACCCGGCTACTATTGCCGATACAATGCAGAAAATTCGCGATCTGTATATCGAGAAGGGCTACTACTTGGCAGAGGTCGAGTTCGAGACCAGCCCGATAGGCGAAGACCAAGTCGATGTCACCTTCACGGTCACCGAGAACCGTAAAGTCGTCGTGCAACGGGTCGATCTCAATGGCAACGACCACATCCAGTCCAAGAAGATCAAGCGTTTCTTGCAGATCAAAGAGGGCGGAATCGCGCCCTGGCTCACGTCTACCGGCAACTTCGACCGCGATCTCATCGACGCGGACGTCGAGACGGTCCGCTTTGTGTTCCTCGAAGAGGGGTTTGTCGACGTACAGGTCGATCGTCCCAAGGTGTACCTGTCCCCCGACAAGCGCTTCATCTTCTTGAGTTACCACATCGAAGAGGGCGAGCAGTACGACGTTGGCGAGCTTGACGTCGTGGGCGACTTCATCGAAGAGGAGGGGCTCACGCACGAAGCGGCCATGCAGATCGTCGGCGGACGCCAAGTTCCCGACATCCAAGAGCAGCAGTGGCGCATCGACTCCAAGCGAAAGACACGGGCGCTCCAGATCGAGAGCAAGACCACCAAGTTGGTCACGGGGCGTCGCTTCAAGGCCAGCGATCTCCACTTGGTGATGAGCAATATCCAGAGCTTCTACGAAGATCAGGGCTACGCCTTCGTCAACATCATCCCGCTCACCAGCCCCAACCCAGATAGCCAGACGGTCGACATTACCTTCCAGGTTCAAGTCGGCGAAAAGCAGCGGATTGGGCGAATCAACATCACTGGCAACGACCCCACTTTCGATAAGATTGTGCGCCGGGAGATCTTGATTAACGAAGGCGAAGTGTACCGGGGTTCACTGATTAAGGCGTCTCGGGTTCGCCTCGAGCGACTGGGCTTCTTTGACGAAGTAAACGTCAGCACTCCGCGCGGAGATGGCGCCAACGTTCTCGACCTCAATCTGCAGGTCTCCGAACAGCCCACGGGTAGCTTCTCGTTGGGCATGGGGTACTCGAACCTCGAGAGCTTTGTGCTCACTGCTAGCGTCAGCAAGAACAATTTCTTGGGGCTCGGCTACACCATGTCGGCGGCCATCAACTGGTCGGCTCTTCGTCGGCAGGGCAACTTGTCGTTGTTCGACCCACACTTTTTGGCCTCTCGATGGTCCGCGCTGATCAATCTGTACAGTCAAGAACAGAGCTTCCAACTCGATGAGTTCCAGCGAGGCGCCACCATCGGCTTTGGTCGCTACCTCGACGTCCGCGATGATATGCAGCTTCGCTTCGATTACACCATCAAAGACGTCGGCTTGAACAACATCACGCCCTTCCAGCAGCACGCGCTGGGCGGCGACCTGTACCGAAACGGCCTCACGTCTACGGTCGGGCTGGACCTCTCCGTCGACAAGCGAAACAACCGAATCTTCCCCACGCAGGGTTGGTATGCCTCGGTGAATACGTCGCTTTCCGGCGGTTTCCGTCTGAACGAGGACAAGGTTTTGTCCTTGCTGGGCGGCGAGTTCAACTTCGTCGAGACCCAGGCCAATCTTCGCTGGTACAAGCCGCTCATAAAGGACACCGACAAGTTCGTCCTCCGCTTGAACACCACTCTGGGCCAAGTCGCCAGTACGGATGGCCGGGTCGTCCCCCTTATTCACCGCTACCGCGCGGGCGGCATCAACAGTGTCCGTGGCTACAACTGGTTCAGCCTCGGGCCTTCGGTTCGCGCCATCCCTAGCGATGACCCCGTTCGCGCCGATGACAACCTGATCGTGGGCGGCACTCAGACCTGGATCAACAACCTCGAGATCGAGACGCCCATCATTCGGGCGGCCGGCATCAAAGCCGTCCTCTTCTTTGATGCGGGCAACGCGTTCGGCGATCCTTGGGGCAATGACACGCTCCACCCGTTCGACCTGCGCAGCGCTTACGGTGCGGGGGTTCGTTGGCAATCGCCCATTGGTCCGCTTCGTTTCG